>CAZUYF010000276.1:0-2555 GCA_964624675.1 uncultured bacterium | reverse complement strand
GTTCATAGATTCAGCCCGTCTTGCCCCCTGCGGGGCAAACCTCCAGCTTCTTCGCTTTACGCCGGTTACGGATACAAATCACTGCCTGCGGATCTTCCCAGCATTGAAATGGGCGGGTTACCTTGAAGACTGGGACGGCCCGGAAGAAGGCTGCAGACCTCCAGCCTATATTATCATACATGCCCCGATCGGGGAAAGACGGCATATTCCAGTGGATATAGGGATTGCAGCCGCGTATATTGTACTTTCTGCAAGGGAATCGGGTTGCGGATCGTGCATGATCATGAGCTTTGACGCAAACATGATAGAAGAAGCCGCAGGAACCCCGGAGGGGTATCACCCTTTTCTTGTGATTGCCCTCGGCATACCGGGAGAGGAAACAGTACTTGAGGAAGCTGATGGAGACATCAGATATTACAGAGACGAGAAGGACAGACACCACGTTCCAAAACTTGCCCTTGATGATCTCATTGTACCTGTGAAGGATTAACGGAGGACGGAATGTTCACTTCAGAAGTATATGCGCGACGTAGAAGCAGCCTGATCGAAACAATGCCCGAGGAGTTTCTGGTTATTGTTCCTCCATCCACGTCAAAGCCCACAAGTGCCGACGGCAGTTATCCATACACTCCCAATCTGAACCTTGTTTATCTCACGGGAGTTGATCAGTCGGGAACATGGCTTGTAATACATCGCAGAGCGGGTATGGATGTCCGGGAGGATCTTTTCATCGATGCCTACGATGAAACCCATGCCAAATGGATTGGATCCGTACTTACGAAGGAGGAAGCCTCCGAACGGGCTGGTATCGAAAAGATATCATTCAACAGCATAGTGGAGAAATGGATAGACAGGATAATAATTCGCTGGGGGATCGAGAATGTATGGGTTGATTTCCCGGTAGCGGGTATTACAGGGGACAATGGCAACCGCCTGAACTTCGCCAACAGGCTGATATCCTCCTACCCCCACCTGAAATTCTGCAGGCTTTCGGGGGATATTTTCCGCCTTAGGATGATCAAGGGCGCAGAAGAGCTGGAAACCATGAAAGAAGCAATTGATATAACCCGCAGGGGGTTTCTGCGTGCCCTTAAAACACTGAAACCGGGAATGCTCGAATACGAGTTCGAGGCGGAACTTCTGTACGAGTTTATGAAGAACGGTGAGAAGACACCAGCATTCTCGGCGATTATCGCCGGCGGAAACAGAGCCACATGTCTTCATTACGTTGAGAATGATAAACCTCTTGAGGACGGGACTCTACTTCTTCTTGATTTCGGTGCAAGGAAGGATTACTACAACGCGGATATATCAAGAACCTTCCCTGTGAACGGCAGGTATACAAAAAGACAGAGGGAACTGGTTGATATGGTTATCGGAGTTCAGGAGGAGGCGATCCGCCTCCTGAGACCGGGGAAACTCCACTCCGAATGGAACCGCGAGGTGAAGGAATTCTATACGGGAGTTCTCCTTGAGAAGGGTATCATTGAAAACGAAGAGGACATAGAGAAATATTATTATCACAACATCGGCCACCATCTGGGGCTGGACACGCATGACGAAAACGTAATAAGCGATGAGCTCAAAGCAGGTATGGTACTTACAGTAGAACCTGGTTTCTACTCGGAGGAGGAAGGAATAGGGATAAGGATAGAGGATGATGTTCTTATAGGCGAAAAAGAGAATATCATACTCTCAGCGGCTATTCCCAAGTATCCGGGCGAGATAGAGGCCGTATTGGCAGAAGAGGGCTGAAATGGGACTTACTGAAATGGATCTGTACTGGATGAAAATCGCACTTGAAAAGGCCGAGGAAGCTTTTAAGGAAGAAGAAGTTCCTGTCGGAGCCGTTCTTGTGGAATCGTCAGGCAGGTTTTTTGCCGACCACAACAGGACAGCTGAGACGGGAATGCCGACCTCCCACGCAGAACACCTCGTGATAACGGCCGCTGCTGAGGACAGAGAGGACTGGAGGCTTGAGGGCTGTACCCTCTATTCCACGCTTGAGCCCTGCCTGATGTGCGCTGGCCTGGCTGTGCTTTCCCGGATACCCAGAATAGTATATGGGGCCCCGGATAAACGCTTCGGTGCATTCGGGTCAGTCACTGATGTTCTCAAGATGCCCGATCTCAACCACTATCCGGAAGTTTTCGGAGGCTGCTGCAGTGACGAATCCGCCAGACTCTTAAAGGAATTCTTCCGACTGGGCAGAGAAAAGAATGCAGAAAAGAGGGAACAGCAATGACCAGCATGCTTCTAATTCTGCTGGTTTCATTTCCGGTTAGAATAGCTGTTCTGGGAGATAGAACAGGCAGACCGGATGATACCGAGTTTGAAATAGCTGTAAGCGCGATAATCGAAATGTCGCCGGATATCGTTCTTTCCGTTGGTGATTTTGTCGAAGGCAACGGTGATGTGGAAACAGCGGTAGAGGACTGGGAGAACATACTGCCTGTACTTCGAAGGCTTACCAATGCTTTTCCATTCGTTTACACACCTGGAAATAACGATATCTGGAACGAGGAGACCGCTGAATACTGGAGGCAGTACACCGG
>CAZUYF010000275.1:0-2572 GCA_964624675.1 uncultured bacterium | reverse complement strand
TTTTACCATGCGTCTCGCCATGATCTGCCTCCTATTCTGGCAAGGAAGTATCCATCAGAATTATATCTGAAACACTGTTCGTGCGGGTATCCACAAATATCCGGAAATCGAATCTCCGGAAAGCCGCATCATATCCCCCTGCAGAATCTATCCATCCGCTGAAGTCACTTCTGCATTCGATCCCTGTCAGGGAAGGTATGACATTCGCCTCCGCCATCACATCAAAGAAAATCCCGTTTTCGTATAGTCCAGGATTTCCCCTGGTACTGTAGTTGTAATACCTGTCCTCCGGTAGAATCATCCAGGAACTGCCGCCGTGGTAGAGGACAACATTGCTAGAGCTTCCTTGCGCTTCTGTCAGGTAAGAGGAGTTTATCCAGGCGATATTCTCAAGATCATCGTTCATCCACATCTCAATATTGGAGGCCGAATAACCGCTGCTCTCTATAAGCAGATAATCCCCTTCTATCCAGTCCGAGCAGCTCCATATGCTCGAAGGTGTAGTGCAGTATTTTATTCCAGTTTCCAGATCAAATACGTAAACCGGCCCCCTGTTTGTACCGGTACCATCACCTCCCACAGCATAGTACCTCCCGGAGGGGCTTAGCTGGCTTATACATACGGCCCAATCGAATATTTCATAATTCAGGCCCCATTCGCCTGTAAAAACGTATGTAATATCAAACTGATACTCAGGATCAAGGCAGGCAACCATGACGCCGTCACCACTGAAAAGAATCTGAGTCTCACTGGGGTTCTCCATACGTTCAACCTCTTCATCGGTTAAACCGGGTATGCTGGATGCGGACGCGCAGGGCAGAGTAATATCGACATCAAGCTGGTAAGAATCTGGAAGCGGAGGAGTTTCTCCTGGCACACCCGCATACTGTGCCTCAGTTGGAAAGGCTGCCATCAACAAGGCCAGGAGAGTTGCCAATAGCATATGACTCTTTATCGATACTATCATAATCAATCCCTCTCTATCACCGGCCTGGGAGGGTTATCAAGAAGGTCAAGAGTTTCGTGGAGTGGATACACTTTCCTCCAGAACCTTACATGGGCTTTGGCGGGATCAGGCTGCGGAATCGGTTCATCCTTAACAAAGGGATCGTAGAATTTTTCCTTAAGAAGGTCCCGCCAGCCCTCGGCGCTGTTCACTCCGTATTTTGTTCTTTTCTCTGCAGGTACCCTCGGCCAGAATACATTATGCCAGAACAGAAGGTACCGTGGGTCGGCAAAAACCTCATCCCAGGTCAATCCCATGAACTCGGCCATGAACCTGTGGCTGTTCCTGAGTTTCCCGACATTATCATCCGTAGGGCCGAAAGCCTCTATCGCCTGGGCGCATGCAGGTAGAAGACCGATAACCTCAACGAAGAGGGCATCCCATTCATGCTCCACGTTTGAGAGTTCCGCCATGAGCGTTCCCTGGAATTCAAGTTCGGCAATGCTCTTAACCTCAGCATAGGTCTTCATCACAAGTTCCTGCTGATAATTAACGGTTGGCGAATAAATATCTTCAGCCTGCTTGAGAGTATCTGTTGCAGCTTCAATTAAAGGCTCCCTGCTCATCTCGAAGAGGACGCCGTCCTCGACCAGCAGAGTATTGAAGTGAACGGCATTCTCGGCCTCTTCTTCAAGCTCGAATATTCTGCTGTAGTACCTGCTCTGCTTTTCCTTAATCTCCGGACCCATGGAATCGTACGCCATGTGGTAACCGGCAGCAGCGATGCTTGCGGGGGGAACTTCCCCATCCGAGGCGGCATTCCCCTCAGAGATTAACGAAGCCTGCTCATCCGGTGCCAGAACAGGTTCAGCAGCGAGCTCCCCGATAAGGGCACCAACGGAGCCGAACTCCGGGTCCATGCTGATGGCCATCATGTCAGCACCATCTTCGGCCTTTGAATAAAGCGATTCAACGAGTTCCGTTGCCCTTATCAGTTTTTCATTTTCAGGTCCCAGACTGGATGCGTAATTGCCTACGGAGAAGCGGAAGCTGTCCAGTATCTGCTTAACTGTCGCATCCATCGCACACCTCCCTGAATACTCTCTCAAGGACTGTAAGCTGCTCATCGGTAAAGATGATCCGGTCACGGTAGGGTTTGTAGGATACGATCTTCTCCCAGGAGACATGCGGATCAGCCTCCTTCATCAGTTTCCAGTAGGCATGGAATTTCACGAGGGATCGCTCCTCATCCCCGGAGCCTTTTGCATCGGTTTGGAGATGAAAGATAGCATTGATAACTGAAGCAAGGGAAGTAATAGCTTTGTTTTCGTTGAACGACAGTTCAGTGTTCCGCTCAAAATCCTCGAGTTTCTGACTTAGGTCAGTGTGGTTTTCAGCAGATTCGATAATTTCAAGCCGGAGCCTGTCCTCCTCAGCCTTTTTCTCCTGTTCCAGGCTGTCGTAGATGAAAGCCCTGTTATCGTACCTGTCAAGGCTTTCAGCTTTCGCCGTGGAAACCATGTTCCCGGTCTGCTGAATCCTCTTCTTGAACTCGTCCGGTGAACCGGCTTCCTCAAGCATTTCAAGGTAATACTCGCAATCCTTTATTCTGGCTCTGTTGAGTTC
>CAZUYF010000274.1:0-2594 GCA_964624675.1 uncultured bacterium | reverse complement strand
GCTTAACTAAACTCAATGTAGCTGCATAGCCATCGGAATCAAGCACTCTGATGCAGTAATATCCTCCGGGAACGCATGCTCCATCTGAACCGTTGCCACTCCAATTGAATGTTCCATTGAAGGGACTTCGCAGTATGGACCTTCCGGTAACATCGAAAATCTCAACAACTGCGTTTTCTGAAACACCTGTTGCGGATATTGCTACCGACTCATAGAATGGATTCATACTGGCTGAAAGTACAATCTCCCCGGGCACAGGGTGTGACCCGCCTTCAATTCCTGTAGGATCAAAACTTACCAGGTAAATTTTACCATCGTCGGGATTACTCACCCATACGTAATCCAGATCACCTTCAGTATAGAATGCGATACCTCTGGCAGCTGAAATAAGACTGCTCGGGAATGCCATGCTGAAATAACCAGAGGAAGCGTAGCACTTCACGGGTGAATCGGTGTCATCGGTTGCCGCCCATATCTCAGCGTCACCATTTGCGTCACCATCGTATGCTATATCGAAAATATTAACACTGTTGATCTGGCTGATGTAGGTCGCAAAGGAAATAGTAGCATCGGCAAGAGGCAGTGGATAACATCTCGCTATCATTTCCGGGCCCGATGTACTGGTTTTGTTACCTGCAAAGTAAACGTTCGAACCGTTCCCGCCTACTCCGGTCACCGACCAGAGAGGGCTGCTTCAACAAAGAACATCCGCAGAGCCCTGATAGCCCCCGGATGTTGTGTACTTGTAAACATGGCCGCTGTAACCGGTACCATCATCTGCGGCAACGTACAGCAGATCTCCGGCGTAGCCTATACCTGCTGGAGTTTCAGTACCTATAGTAGAGACTGTCCAGGAATTATTGACCGAACCTGACATTTCATCAAGATCGTAGACGGTGCTTGATATCGACCCGACTGCGTACAGCGTATTGTCATGGTACGCAAGCCCGGATATACCGCTGTCAGGTGCGTCGAATGAGCGAACTATCTGTTGAGCCGACAGCACTGCCGCCAAAGAGAACAGCAGTAAAACCATCAGTTTCATGATTCCCCCTCGTCACGAATGTATGAATGACAACTAAAACACCTTAGCAAGTTCATAGGAATATCTGTTGAGGCCGAATATTCTTCGTTTCTGGAAACGCGTCAAGAACCGTTTTTCGCAAAGTATTCGGAAATATTCTTCACCTTGATAATTATTTTCATAATACGCATATTCAAGAATGCATCTCATTGGAGGAAATCTAAAGTGGAAAATAATGATAAGTTCTGTTTCGGCGAGGATATAAACCCTGTCATAACCCTCATGAAAAACGCACTTGGCGATATACTTTATTCGCTGGATATATCTCTTGATAATCCCAAGGATGTTTACAAAAAACTAAAAATAGACAAAAAACTTGGTTGGAAAATCTACAACGTCACCTGTGAGGTGGATCCTTTTATTGCGGCCCAATTCGTGCCGGGAAAAGCCGCCTGCACGAGTTTCATGAAAATCTGCAGAAAACAGGGTACACCCAAAAAACTCCTTCAAAGAGCAAAAGAAGCGTGCCAGCAGTTCGATCTTCTGGTTGAAAAGCATGCAGACAGCAGGAAGGAATTCGACCTGATGCTGCTCTCCTGTTCTGACAAGGGCCGTTCCAAGGCATATCTGTCTCAGCAGAAGGCAGCTTTTACCGCTTACAGCCATCTTCTCGGGGCGCAGGCAGGCACACAGCTGTGCACATGGATTTTCTCCCCCTCTGCTGATGGAGAATATCATGATATAGCAAGCATCAGAGGCTTTATCGATTTCAGGAGGAACAGGCCGAATGTCCCCTGGCTGCTTGAATGGGCTTACTTCACAGATGACGACAATGTTCCGAAAAGCATGATAAAGGTTGAGCCAATTGAAAAAAGAGAGCCTGATAAGAACAACCCCATGGGTGTACCATTTTATTACAGCTTCTGTTCGGAGCCTCTGCCGAATGTTGTAAGTTCCCGCAAACGCGAGGGGCGCACTGTACATGAACTTGAGGAAGCTCCTATCGGCAATACAGAATCAATTACATGCATTACGGCTCAGATAACCAGAGATGTCTTTAAAAGCTACAGAACCAGGGAAGACAGATACAGGGAGGTTGTAGTCAGAGCGAGAACACCGGTTGAAAGGCTTGTTTTCGATCAGATAGTCCACGTTGACCTGCTTGGCCCCCATGATCCTGAATTGTTCATATTCGGTGAGTTTACCGGATACGACTGGGCAATGCCAGCTGAATTCCGAAACCCCCACAGTTCACTCCCTATGAATATTTCCATCCATAAACTCGGAATGGGGATAAAGGCTACATACACACCATACATTCAGTGGTACACCGACATGATAGAAGATGTATTCAGCAGGCTTCAGTGGGACCCTTCAAAGTTCAGGATATACAGGGTTGTGATTGACTATCCCGTTATCCCTTCAACAGTCAGCATGAGATCCATTCTGCCGGAAAAACAGTAACCGGCTCTACAGCGTTACGAACCCCCTATGCCCCTGCTGTCCATGTAATAATGAAATTCACACGCCCCGTATTCTTGAATTGACTCCAGAACCTGCCTGTACTCGA
>CAZUYF010000273.1:0-2605 GCA_964624675.1 uncultured bacterium | reverse complement strand
GAAAGGGCTGCGGTTGACGGCAAATGGATTCCCGAAGGAGAAGTTGTAAAATTCGTGGAACTCTTCAGAGATAGAATTGAAGAACACAGTGCGACTTTCTTTGAGATAACAACTGTCATGTCAGCATGGCATTTCATGAACAGCGGGGTAGATCTGGTGGTCGCCGAAGCTGGCCTGGGAGGAAGGCTTGACGCAACTAGACTTCTGGGCGGCTCCTGCACTGTCTTCACGGGGGTGGAGATTGAACACAGAAGAATTCTTGGCTCCACTGAGGCTGCCATCACAGCTGAGAAGGTTGCCATTGCCCCGAGAGGATCAACGCTCATAGCTTACAGACAGAAGCCGGAAGTGGAAAAAATCATCGCCGGGGCCGCTGAAGTGGGAAATCTTCAACGCACGGTCCCGGAACCTGCGAAAAAAGCTCCCCTGCCGGGGGAACACCAGAAGCGTAACGCAGGACTGGCCATTGCAGCAGCTCTTCAGCTAACTGATAACGATGAGACTTCGGTCATGCGCGCTTTCGAGAAATCATGTTCTACACTGAAGTGGGCCGGTCGTATAGATCTACGCTCCGGTCTTCCCTCAATCCTGTTCGATGTCGCTCATAATCCGGGTTCCATTGCTTTCCTGATCAAGCATCTGGAAAGTGGATGGAAGACCCCGGTACCAGCTGTGATAGGTTTCCTGGAGGACAAATTATGGCGGGAAATGATCCTTCAGCTGAAAGGAATATTCAATCCGGTGATAACAACTACGCCGCTTAATGAACGGTGCCTGCCGGCAAAAACACTTGCCGCTGAATTCCGGAAAAACGGCGTTGAAGCCATCCCGGAGGATGATATAGGTGCAGCGCTGGAAAAGGGCAGATCCCTGGCTTCGGATATTCTCGTTGTAACAGGTTCATTCTTCGTTGTCGGAAGTGCGATGCTGCATGCATGGGAGAAGGGCCTGATAACCATGCCTGCGGAAGGGGAGGAACCGGGACAACTTTTTGATAAGGTCGCCAATGTTGACAGTCCTCCAAGTAGTGATGTATAGGTATTGTTCATACAGTAGATTTAAGATCCATAATAATGGAGGTAGAATTCAATGACGAAAAAGGGAAAAACTGCTCCCGAAAGGATCGATCAGAAGGAGAGTACAGAGGGTGCAGCTCCATTTACACTTGTAAATTATATACTGTTTGCTGCGGGGCTGCTTGATATTATCGCAGGATGGTTTCTTCTCCGCGGGGGACATATCACCATCGCCCCTGTCATGCTGATCGCAGGTTACTGCGTTGTCATCCCGATCGCTATCGTATTCAGAAAAAAGCAGTCTGAAACCGTCTGAAGTGATGAAGTACATACTCGCTGTTGTTCTTCTGCTTCTGTTCCTCGCCTGCGGCGACAATGAAGAGCTGGTAATCAGGCCTGACCCGCTTCCGTTGCTGGCAAACGACACTGCCTTCGTTTACGTGCCGGGAGGAGTATTTATTACCGAAGCCAGCGATACTGTAGAGATATCAGCCTTCCGTCTGGGAAGATACGAGGTATCCAACAGACTCTACTATTATCTTGCTGATGAAGAGGGTCTCGATTTGCCGCCGGATCCCGAATTCTCCGGGATGAACAATTACATTTTCGAATATCCGGACTACCCTGTTGTAAACGTAAGCGTAAGAGAAGCGGTAGCGGCCGCAGCGGTGCTCGGCGGACGGATTCCTACAAGGACAGAGTGGGCTTACGCTGCATCGCTGGACGTATCAGGGGATTTTACAGGGCAGTATCCCTGGGGTTCTCTGGCACCGGAAGACGCGGAGTATCCTGCCAACTTCCTCGCTGGAGATGAATGGGAAACGCGAGGAATGGATGGATATTACTGGACTGCCCCTGTCGATTCATTCCCGCTGACAAATGCTGGCTTTGCATGTCAGGCGGGTAATGTGGCAGAATGGACCTACTCACCTCTGGATTCAGTGATACCGGTATGCGGAGGAGCATGGCTGTCACCAGGTGAGGAAATTACAATTGATGCGGTAAGATACCTGGCTCCGGGTGACCGGGCACGCCACATAGGCTTCCGCATTCTTCTCCCGGGTCTCCCGGGGACGTAGCACACTTCTTCAACTTGTTTGGCACCTTACAATTAATAAGTAACAATAAATATATGAATGCAGATAATTTCAGAAGTTACAGGAACGGCTTCAACTGCCAGGCAGTACCGTGTCCATTTACCCCTGAATCAGACGATCGATGGTATTTTGAAGCATCTCTCAATACAGCCTTTTTCGATTCAGGATCAATGGAGATATTCAGAAGCGATGATGAGTTGGTAGAGAACCTTTCATGGAATGTACGCCTGGACACCATTCCCCCTGAGCTTTCTTTTCTTTCTGCCATTGTAGATTCTGCCGGTATGGCAGTACTGGTTGAGGCTTTATGTACAGATCAAGGTTCAGGAATAGGGGAAACTGCAGCATATATTGACAATCTTGAACATACCCAGCAGGTGTTGCGGGAGGAACTGCATCCATTCGTAATCGATGGAAACATCATTCAGTTCAGGCCGCAGGAACTTCTTGAGGATGGAACTTTCTCTGTCATCGTACGGTTATCTGAGCAGG
>CAZUYF010000272.1:0-2629 GCA_964624675.1 uncultured bacterium | reverse complement strand
TTCCCCGAATAGACGTACCTGCTCCCACCAAGTGTATCAAACGCAACTATGAATTGCTGCTGGAAATCCGGAGAAGTTGGATCACCGGAAACAAGAGAATCTCCCTCAAGGTCAATTCGGAAGCCCACTGATATCGTAGAGAAATACTTCCTTATCTCCGACAGCTTATCTGTTCTGGTATTGGCTGATATACCCGTATCGGACGAAGTATCATCCCCGTTGAATGCCATGACGGTGTAGAATGCAGATCGATCAGCGATGTGAGTTGCAGTATTCTGATAAACAACATCGAGCAGCACCCAGGGGTTTCCGGGCTTGATTCGGCTCCAGAGTAGATACCCCTCTATTTGTGTGCCGGTCAATGCCGCCCAGGTTACTACAATGGTATCACCTTTACTTGAAACTGAATCAATTGTAATGCCTGTGACTATCGGAAGCGTACCGGATATTTCAGTGGCAGAATCACCACAGGCTGAATATAAAGTAATAAAGACCAACAATATAATGGATGCTACCCATATTTTCATTCTAATCCTCCAGTGAACAAATTTCTTGTCTCATACCGATGGATACTCTTTCCTCTGTGCCGTTATGTCAATCCTTCCAATTCCTGATTGATATCATGAAGTAACCTGAACAGCAATTAGATAGAACACTGATATCACGCCTGGAAACTGAATTGCTTGACTGTACCCTGTAATATGAACATTCTTCATCTACCTGTATATTGAGTTCTCTTACCGAAATATTTGCGGAGGAATAAGTTGAAAATAGTTATACTCTCGATCCTGTTTGTATTAGTTACCCTGTCATTCGCGGCTCCGTCAATACATGGAATTCCCGGTCTTTACCGCGTAAACAGTGCCATGCCGCTGGGCTTTAATCAGATGTCATTTGCTCTTGGTCTGTCTTACTGGACAGCAGCGAATGAGTACAAGAATTTCATTTATCACAGTCATTTCCAGCCGGCTACACTCCTGTTCTCCGAAGTTACAAATATAGAGCACACCGGACAGGGTAGATTCAGCCTTACGTATGGAGTGTGGGACTATATCGATATAGCGATGAACGCAGCCTATTCAAGTACTTTTTTTGAGAGAGGTCTGTACGAAGAGCGTTCAACGGGACACTGGGAAGAGATATATGGATTCGAGGGTTTTAACCTTCTTCTTCATGGCGGGTATAATCCTATCCCCAGCCTGAAGGACGTTGTCTGGTTTGGCGGAGATATCCGTCTTGGGCTTTCTTCGGCGGATACAGCCTACATTCGTAACGATGATGACCCTGATGGTATATGGCACTCCGGACAGATTATAAGCACAGTACGCAGACCATTCACAACAACAGGTAATAACAGCTTTGGCATGGATCTTCTTATAACGGGTGATTTCAGACGCTGGATTCCGATGGCACCAGTCAAGGCGCATCTGAATTTCGGCTATGCCAAGTACACACAGAATTACCATTTAACTGATTTCAGGGTTACGCCGGAAGTTGTGGGATGGTCATATTCCGATTCCACTGTTGTCGATATTGAAGTAGCAGATGGTATTTTCAACTTCGGCTTCGGGGTTGAGGTCGCAACCCCGCACGTTGACGTTTTCATGGAATACACAAACCAGAATCTTACGGACAGGGACAATGCTTCGGTATCCTATTTCACACCGGGACTGAGGTTCAAAAACACTTCAGGTACATTCATGGATATTTCTTTTGACCTTAGTACAAGCAAGTTTGACCCTGCTTACTATGATCTCGGTCACGGCCTGTACCAGACGGATAGCGTAGTTACGGAGGCTCAGAGAGCTGAGAGAGCTCCTCTGCCGATCGGTGGAGTATTCGATTGGGGTGTGAGTCTTGCGTTGGGATTCTCATCGGATATGGTAACCGATGAAGGTCAGGCAGATATGGCAACCTTGAGTGGAAACGTGACAGATTCCCTTACAGGTGAAGCTGTTTTTTCAACGATCACCTTCCCGGGTGTGCCAATTCCCAATGTCACAAGTGATTATATCAGCGGTTTCTATACACACATAATCCCAGCTGGAGAAGTTCCGGTAACAGTTGTTGCCCCCGGCTACAGAAATGCAAGTGCTATCGTTGTTCTTGGGCGCAATGAAGATGTCATCCTTGATTTCGCTTTGCTTCCGAACCTTGGCTCGATAACAGGTTCCCTCAGAGATGGGGAGGGCAGACCCATCGCTGGTGCTACAGTAACAATTGGAAGCACTACCCCGGTTACGGTAACAACCGATGAAACGGGAGTATTCACTGCAGATGTTGAACCGGGAACCTGGCCAGTAACAGTACAGGCAGAGGGTTACATTTCCGATAACCGGTCTGTATCCCTGTTCGCCAACGAAACTGTGAATGTTTCCTTTGATCTTCGGGATGCACTCCGTGAGGGTGCTGTTTTGAGCTTTGATAACATCTATTTCGCCTCCGGGAGTTCCACTCTGAAACCTGAGAGCTACAGTATACTGGACAGTGTTGCAATTCTTCTGAGAAATAACCCAACTTCCAGAATACAGATATCAGGGCACACGGACAGCGACGGCAGTGATGCATCAAACCAGACCCTCAGTGAGCGTCGTGCTCAATCGGTTTACCAGTATCTGGTGAGCACAGG
>CAZUYF010000271.1:0-2652 GCA_964624675.1 uncultured bacterium | reverse complement strand
TTCATGGTCTTCGGCGATCCAACCATGGACATGAGGACGGAAGTTCCGGTGGATCTGACTGTCATACCTCCCGCTACGCTTCCCCCCGGCACCAGTGAAGCTCTCTTCCAGGTCTCCACACCTGATAAGGGCGCGGTATTTGGAGCCCTTGTCTGCCTTCGGAGTGATGCTGACAGTCTTTACGCCACGGGTCTTACCGATTCTACCGGGGCTGTAACGCTGGTATTTGATCCCATCGGAACCATTAATCAAATACATTGGATGGTTACCGCCCACAACACTCTTCCTGAAGATGGAATCATCTACCCCGTTGGAATAGCGGAAGGATCGGGTGCAGCACTGTTCAGTGCCGGGACACCATTCCCCAATCCGGGCCGATCGATGATCTTCCCTGTTACCATCTCGGGGACAGGTAATTTTGAGCTGACCATTTATGATCTTTGCGGCAGGGCTGTAGAAACCCTCCATTCGGGTGAACTGACAGAAGGTTCGCACGAGTTCATGTGGAACGGTACATGCAGCGGCGTTCCGGCACCCGCGGGAATATATATGGTGAAGTATTCCACAAGTGATGGAACCGGAGGAATTCATAAGGTCGTACTTATTAACTGATCTCATAAAAAAGAGACATGATTCCCGCTCCGCCCCCGGCGGAGCGGGTTTTTCTTGATGACAGCGCCTTCCGCATTGCTTATAGTAAACGCATGATTACCGGATACGATCCCAAAACAAAAACGTTTACTACGGGCATAGGAGACCTCCTGAATTTCGGGTGGCTGCCGAATTCCCTGGTACCCTCCAGCAGCCCCCTCAGCATCGGGGCAAGGCAGAGGGTCCACTCAGCATTTCAGCGCACTATGGTCAGGAATGGCTGGCTGAAGGAAGTATCGGTCAGTCTTGATCTCGATGTCATGGGCATCAGGTTCAGAATAAGGGGAAGGCTTGATCTGATACTTGAATCGGACAATTCCCTGGAAGTCCTTGAAATCAAAACCATGGACGGAAAACCGGATTTCACCGATCCGCTCCGGAATCGAAAAAATAATACGCTTCAGCTTTACTTCTATGTTATGGCTCTCTCTTCCGAACGACGGCTCAGTCCTGATTCCATCAGCGCAAGCCTGGTTTTTCTTTCAATGGACAAAAGTGAGCCGGAGGCTCACTATTACCCGATCGATATATCAGATGATGAACTTGAAAAATCATGGCAGGATCATCTCAGAGACACAGCGGAATTCCTTATTGCCGAAGATGCCAGAAAGAACATTCAGATTTCCGCTCTCAGCGGATTCCGCTTCCCGTACGATTCCCCGAGGCCGGGGCAGCAGGAAATTCTGAGCGATGTCAGCAACTGCATTGAAAGCAAGGGATATCTCATGATGCAGGCGCCCACCGGTACAGGGAAGACAGCTGCGGTTCTCACGGGCGCAATCCTGCAAACCTTCCCTGAAAGACTTACGCTTTTCTTCCTTACTGCCAAGAACACACACAAGTTAATAGTCCACGAGACACTCAGAATAATCATCGATAAAGGAGTACCGCTGAGGGGGATTTTTATAACCGCCAGGTCGGAAATGTGCCACAGAGGCAGGCCCCGCTGTTTCCCGGACGATTGCCCGTACGCCACGGATTTCCGAGATAAAATACATGAATCAGGGGTTATGAAGGAACTTCTTGATCTACAGATAATCGGTCCGGATGCCCTTATGAACAGTGCAGAGCATGCGGGAGTATGCGCATTCGAGCTGGGGCTCTGCCTGGCAACTCAGTGTGATATTGTAATCTGCGACTACAACTATGTATTCGATCCTCACGTTTTTCTGAAACGTTTCTTCCTTGAAAGAAATACTGCGGAAATGTGCAGCCTTCTTATAGATGAGGCTGCGAACCTTCCTTCAAGGGCACGGGACTACTATTCTCCTGAGATCAAACTCTCCTGGATAGAGGAGCTTCTTGGGGATGGAAGCTGCCCGGTTAAAAGGAGGAAGCTTCTCCGCCCCTGGATAGAGGGTTTCAGGGAATGGACGATCCTCCTTGAGAATTCGGGAGAAGATGAGATTGAACTTCCACCTGATACTGAAATTCCTCTCCACACCGACAGCTGGATCCGGCAGATAATCGAATTGCGTGATCCTCCCGAATCGTTGCGGGAGATGTTCAGAGCGATCATTGATTTCTCGAAGATCTCCGGAATTTCAGACAAAAGGTTCCACCTGCTTATCCGCAGAGAGAAGGAAGATAATATATTGCAGTGGTTCTGCACCGATCCATCTCTATTCCTGCGGGAAAGGCTTGAAAGCTGTCACAGCTCGATAGCTTTTTCAGCCACACTGACTCCCTTCGACCATTTCAGATACATTCTGGGCTTCCCGGATGAAAACAAGACCGTTTCAAGGAAGATTGCCTGGCCCTTTCCAAAGGAGAACCTCGGAGTATGGATAAGCCCTGAAATAGATACCAGATACAGAAGCAGAAAGCAATCAGCATCCCTTCTGGCGCGCAGAATAACTGAGATCTACTCCGCTATGCCTGGCACGTGGCTTGTCTTTTTCCCCTCTTATGTCTACCTTGAGCTAATCGCTGATCACCTTAAGGATAGTGCTGTACCGCTTCTCATTCAGACTCCCCGAATGAGCCGTGAAGACAGAGCAG
>CAZUYF010000270.1:0-2657 GCA_964624675.1 uncultured bacterium | reverse complement strand
CTGTTTTATGCAGAGGCAGCATTCCGCTGTCTATTGCGATTTCCAGAGGGATACGATCCCCAGCTGGAATACCCTCTAGTTGTGGGCCTGCACGGTTATGGTGATTCTCCGGAGAATTTCATAAGACTCTGGGAGTACTTCGATGAGCCTGATTTCATCTACGCCTGCCCCAGGGGACCGTACCCCTTCACGGAGAACAACGTTACCGCCTTTTCCTGGTTCAGGCAGTACGAAGAGGGTTACGATATCCGGGAACTTGACCTGCTCTCCACCGAGTATGTGATCTCACTTGTGAACGACCTTGAAGACAGGTACCTGATATCGGATGTTTTCCTCTTCGGCTTCTCCCAGGGATGCGCTTTAACGTGGATGACAGGTCTTACGCATCCGGAGGAATTCACGGGACTGATAGGATTTGGCGGAAGGCTGGATACAACATTTGTCAGTGCTTCTGGCTGGGGTGATGTATCCGGACTGAGCGCCTTCGTGGCAAACGGTACTATGGATCAAGCTGTCAGTGTCGAAGCAGGATTAGAAGCGGTTGAAATCCTTGAAAACCTGGGAATTGAAACGGTTTTCAGCTCCTGGGAAGGTGTACACATGGTTAACAGGCCTGTACTCCTTCAGGCTCAGGAATGGATGGAAACCCTGCGCTAGCCTATTTTGGTATTATGCAGAGGAAATCCAGAGGTCCGCTGCCGATATTCACGAAGTTGTGCTCTTCATCAGGCAGCACGAGAACAACGGTTCCAGCGCTGATTTCATGACTTGTCTCGCCAAGCCTGACATGACCGGTTCCGGATAGAACGTAGAGTTCATGCTCCCAGGGATGCGTATGGTATGGAGTGTGCCCGCCGGGCTCAATCGTGAATCGCCTCATAATGAAATTGGGAGCTCCGTCAGCTTCCGAAATAAGAACCCTTTTCTTAACTCCGCTGGCTTCTTCCATTTTTACATCTTCGGCTTCTACATCGGTATATTTGCGTATTATCATCGAATCACCTCCGAGTCAGAAATGGTTACTTCAAATTCCGGCAGTCCCTCTGCAATATGCTTCTTAACGGCACACTGCTCCGCTGAGCGCACCAGCGCCTTATGATACTTCTGGGGGAAAGAAGCGGGTACTCTGATATCAATTTTCAGCTTCTGGAACATCCTCGTTTCAGGATCCCGTTCGGCAGTCTGATAAAGCTTGATACCTTCTGAAGGAAGGTCATGATGCTGGCAGAATGAAAGTACGTAAATACCCGCGCAGGTTCCGAGGGAAGCGAAGAACAGGTCAAAAGGTTCTGGTGCTGCCCCCTCTCCCCCGCCCCGGACAGACTGATCCGTTCTGATAGTGAAGTTATTATACAGGGCATCTACTCTTTTCCCGCCGGGAAATACTATTTCCATATCCACTGTTTCAGCGCTCCTTGATCATTTGAATGATCTCTTGCCGGTCAATTCAGTGATCCTCAGTTTCAGGATCAATACGTTCTTAATTTGCTGTTCCGGAATGCTCCAGTTAGCAGTACCCGAATAATGCTTCATGAGAACATTCATAGCCTCGAGTTTATCACCTGCTCCTGATACTTCTTCAAGGTTCCCGTAACCAATTACACTTCTATAGTTCATACTCCATCTGTAAGCTTCTTCAGCTGGCTTAACTGAAACATCCGTTTCTATTTCGAAACATACAAGTCTGTTACTGCTGAGATATTCCAGTTTCAGGCCCTCTCTGGCTGAATGAAAGTACAGACATCCATCGGAGTATCCATAACACATAGGAACCACATAGGGAATATTATCCCTGCACAGCCCAAGTCTGCATACGGTTCCGAGGCTGATGATCTCTTCCAGTTCATCACTGCTTGAAATCTCCAGGTCCTTAAGCCTCAATCTGAAATCTCCTTGACTCTGCCCACAAGGCCACATTCCAGCCTGACCTTAATACCGTGGGGATGATGTGGAGATTTTGTCAGGATATCCTTTACGATCCCGTCGGTGAGTTCACCTGAATGCTGGTTTACCTTAGTTACGATTGCGACCTTCATGCCTGCTTTTAGATCAGCTCTTGTGGGAAGCATAAGTAAAGTGGTCCTTTCTGAATTACAGCGTTATCGGGAATCTTTCTAGAAAAGGCACCTAATTACGAGCAGAACACCGATTATGATAAGGGGTATGCCAGCTATTGCTCCGATGACTGTTATGCAGAGCACCGCTCCGAGTATGATGAACACCGTTCCGATTATCCCGGCAAGAAGCCTTCCGGTCAGCCCGAGTATACCCGTGATCAGCTTCCAGAGCGCAGTAAAGGGCTGCATAACAGGAGCGGTCATGGAATGATGTTCACTAATTTGCCAGGCACGACTATCACCCTGCGGGGTTCACTGCCTCCAAGCAATTCTTCAATTCTGTCCAGTGACAGGGCTCTTTTCTGTAACTCATCCGCGCTGGTCTCCGATGGAACTCTCATCCGGGCACGTATTTTCCCTTTCACCTGAACGACTATTTCCACTGTATCCAGAACAAGGTCAGCTTCGTTCCAGGAGGGCCATTCCTGCTCCGCTACTGTATCTCCGGGGAAGTTCATCCGCTCCCAGAGCTCATCGGAGATGAATGGTGTCATCGGCGCCAGCAGTACAAGCAGTTTCCGGATCGAATCCTTCCAGAGG
>CAZUYF010000269.1:0-2665 GCA_964624675.1 uncultured bacterium | reverse complement strand
TTGTATTCACCGTTATTCACTTTGAAACCGACGTAGTAGGTAAATGCCGTATAGAGCAGTCCAAGGCTGTGGGGAAATTGCAGCTCACTGTGAAGATCTATCCTGTTATCTCTCCCGATTCCCCAGGAGGCAGTAGCCCACTCTCCAACACCATCCATTGTAATGATGGCGGCTTCCTTAAAAGGACTTGGAAAGAAGGCTGAGGCTGCGTGAGACTGATGATGCTCAGGGAATGAAATATCACCCTTGTATCCCGGGAGGTTCTTCTTGATAAGATCACCCATCCAGAGTTTTTCCTTAAGCCACAGGGGCATTGCCTTCAGATATGAGCGGAGTCCGCTCGGGGCGAAGGTGAGATAAGTTTCTAAAAGTCGTTCAAATTTCAGAAATGGTTTGTCGTAGAAACCGACGTGAGAAAGGTCTGCAGCGGTAATACCACCCTCTTGCAGACAGTAATTGATTGCGCTTGCAGGATAGCGGTGATCGTGCTTTTTCCGGGTAAACCGTTCCTCCTGCGCCGCCGCGACAATTCTACCGTTGTGAACAAGACATGCAGCTGAATCGTGGTAGAACGCGGATATTCCCAGTATCCAAGTATTTATTACTAGACTTCCTTTACCATTCTATTTGTTATAATAATCCTGCTCAATGATGAGTTCTTCAATTAAATAATCCGAAACCTTCTCTCCAACCATGACTGCCCCGAATTCGGTAAGATGCATGGAATCGTAAAAGATATCTCTTGAATGCGGTATTATAGATGCAAGATCAATACATGTTACGTTTTCCCGTTCGCAGACCTCAATAAGATCATTGTTGAGAGTATTCAGGATAAGCCAGAAGGAAGCTGCGGAGAACTCTGAATCGGCTCCTCCAAACCAGTAACTTCCACCCTTAATTCCTCTCCAGTAGTCATTGTCTTCAAATAGCAGTGGTTGAGTCATGAATACCGGAGTAATATCCAGTTCACGACACTCGCGAATAATGTTTTCTATTCTGATTTTGTACTCATCCGGCTGCGGAATAAGCTCATGAAGATCATCCGGAAATTCCCTCTCGGGAGTAAGGAGCGGTTCTTCAATGAACATGGGATCAACAGCTTCGGATACCACAGGAGCTTTATCAATATATACTATTTTCAGTTTGTACAGCACCTGCATAAGCATGCAATGCTTGAATATCGCCTGCCTGAAACCTGTTTCCGGCAGGCTGACATTCAGAGCAGCTTCCCCTCTGAGAAACTGTCCAATATCATTTATGCCAACCAGAAATAAGGCAATGTCCGGATTCACTTCCGAAAGCACCTCTCTGACCAGCAAAGCATGTTCTGCGGCAGAGTGCCTTGGAATACCGCAGTTACCGACCCATGTTTGCGGATACACTTCTCTAAGCCTGTCCTGAATGATCCTGGACCATGTGAGTGAATCATCCAGGTAGAAGTTGGCAGTTGTACTTCCTCCAACCGTAACGATTGTCAGCCATTCATCCCAGTTTTCAGGAGGATCCTCCCCACGCATACCCCATGCATTCGTTGTCAATACACCTCCGGGGGTCACACCCGGAAGGTTAACCTCCAACTCTACGCGCTGATAAGGTCGAAGGCTGAATCTGGGGTTGAAAATTGTCGAGGGCATCAGCTTTCTCAGGACGAACTCTGAAAGCAGTAAAGCCAGCAGAAGGGAAACCGCTATAGTGACAGTACCCTGAATCGTTGATCTCTGCCGTTTCGCAGGATAACTGACGATGATCAGAAGCCCTGGACAGAGAGTTAGAATAGCCGCTCCGATGGTGACTGATGTTCTCTGAAGGATCGGGAGCGGGAAAAGAAACCATACGAAAAAATACAGGAGGATCGGAACGATCATCAGCATAGAAGTTAGAAAATCAGGGCATTTTGAAAGCAGTATTTTGCCCGAATCGATCACTCTATCTGACCCCACCAGAAAGCGGGTAACAAGACCACATGCAGCAAACAGGATAACAGATGCAAGTATGACTGGAATCGACCACCGGCCTAAGATCACTCCATTCCTGCTGGTAGAAGTCAGGAAGGCGAACAGCAGAAGCAGCAGGGCGGCAAGAATTACTGCAAGGATTATTCTAAGTTTCAGATTGTTAGATCTCATGCATCCTCAAACGGATATTCTTTTATTATTGAGCAACCCTCCTGTTGGCAGCGTTGCGCTTGATGTAATAACATACTAGAACTCGGTCGCATAGACGAGAAGTTCTGCAGGATTAGAAGCGCACAATGCATCTCAATCCAAAAGGCTCACAGAATATCTCTCCATCGGTTTTCAAATCAGGATATTCGCGTTATGTTCTATAGGTATAACCCTCGGCTGATGAGAGAACGGAGTATTTTGAGAAAAAGGATAGTTGTTTCCTCGGATTGCAGAAAGCTTGGCAAAACTCTCATTGCTGAGCGTCTCATAAAAGAATTGACATCAAACGGTCTGACCGTTGTCTGTGTTAAACTGTCATGCGGGGAACACGGTCCTGCTGGAATCAACTATGGAGAGGGTCCCCCGGGGACAGATACTCACCGTTTCAGTAAAGCCGGTGCTTCAGAAGTTGTTTTCTTCAGGTTTTCGACTATCGACGAGCTTACAGACAGTACAGGTGAGTTTGTATTCCCGGCGGACATTGTGATCTTCGAGAGTAA
>CAZUYF010000268.1:0-2675 GCA_964624675.1 uncultured bacterium | reverse complement strand
CCTCGTACTGCTTGGCGGTTGTGGAGATCAGCTTCCCACAGATATTCCGGATGTAATAGGATATCAGGGATATCTTCAGCTTGGCTGGGATTCCTACGACGCCGGAAACTTCGAGATAGCACTGGACTACTTCGTCGATGCCATCGACATAACCCCAGCAAAACCAGAGGCCTTCCTTGGTGCCGGCTGGGCAGCACTGTACCTGCCTGACTACTGGAGAATTGCCGATGAATACTTCTTCATGGCAATTCAGAACAAGGTCGGATACTATCCGTTAAGCGGATTCAGCGAATCACAGGTTCAGGATACCATGTGGACAACATTCCAATGTGTTGACCCAGTCTTGCCTGATTCTGTTCTTGATGTAATAGAATCTTTAGGTGAAACTTGGTATGACTGGCCTGAAGTTGGAGATACTACATTTATCGATGAAGTTGCTATAGGTGCATATTTGCATGGATCCTTTCCATTCAATAATTATGGACCTGAATACGGTGATATTGACTTCTCGTATAGATTCAAGCCGCTTAATAGTGGTGCTATAGCTATGTTCCAAAGTGTTAACAGCTATACCACGCTTGAGGCCGAAGTTGACAGTATTGCCGGTGGATGGGTCTACCTGACCGTTCCGCTGGCAGTAATGGATATCGGAGGTTACGCGTACTACACCTGGATCAGTGTTGATGAACAGATCAACTACGATTATCGCGTATTCTATCAGACGGGCGCTGCAGGAGGACAGCTCTTCTGGGATGCTCTTGCCGGATGCTGCATGCTGCAGGACATCAGAGGCGAGAATGGCGATGCCCTTCTGGGCAGTGCAGCCGCCTGGACGCTTGATAAGCAGAATGACGATTACATGTTCGGCTATGGCCAGGACATGTACCAAGGATTAGAAGTAGTAACCAATCTTCGACTGAAGGGTACAGCCGCTTCGCTGGCCTTCGCCAATCAGCACTTCAGGTTCGCATGGTTCACATGCATAAGCGAGGGACTAGGCATGGAGTATCTTCCAGGAGACCCTGACTTTGTTACAGGACTGATGACCGTAATAGAGTTCATGCTGAACAACTAGATCGATCAGAGAAGCGAAAGACCCCCCGGCACTGCCGGGGGGTCTTTCTGCTTGTGCGGGAAATCAGTAAGCGGGAGCCTCCACACTGAAAATATCGTAATTATCATCTCCGTTGATCCTGTTTGAAGAGAATACAAACCATCCCCATCCAGGGTTCCATGCGGGATAAATATCATTATCAGGATCATCAGTCACGTTAATTATGCTGGAACCATCAAGGTTGCTTATCCATATATCGTAGTTGCCTGATCTGTTCGAAGAGAAGGCGAACCAGTCGTTTTCCGGACCCCAGCATGGATGGATGTTATCGTATGAATCTTCGATTACCGCGTGCGGGTCGGTGCCGTCAGGCTTTATAAGCCAGATATCCGAATGGCTGCCATATGAAACCTCGAAAAGGATCCATTGATCATCCGGGGAATAGGAGGGGCGAAGGCAGTCGAATTGCGGTGTATAGAATTCCGAAGGAGTAAGAAGAGAATCCTCCTGATACTCGGTTTTCCAGAGTCCCCAATAACCGCTTTCATAGGTACACAGAAGGAGTGAATCTTCATCCGCAGTCCACGTAGGATGAAGGTGATTCTTTCCATTGTTTACGACCACAAGAAAAGGACCAAGATTACCCGGAACGGTTCTTACGGATGAGGTTGAATCGGTGTCGAAGGTAGTATATACTATCAATCCCTGCTCATTGCTCCAGCAGCCATTCGGCCCTGCTGACTCGTCGTCGTAGGAAGCCGCAATTGCTACGGGTTCTGTGATTCCATCAAAACCAATTATGCATTCGGACGTTTCGAAGTATGATGTAAAGAGCAGCACGCTTCCTCCCGGAGACCAGGAGAGAGCCGTATCAGGATGTAAGCTACCCAGATAAAGGAAAGCGCCATCGGACCATTGTTCCATCTCCGCGGGATTGCCGCACGAAACCAGCAATGCAATGAATATGGCTGGAATTGCATAGATCTTCATAATGTATCGCTCCTGTTACAGGTTAGTAATGCAGTTGTATGTTTGAAATATTCTGTTTCTAGCAGGGCTCTCTGGTTATATGTGCACCGAGATTCTTCAATCTGTCTACCAGGTTTTCGTAACCCCGTTCGATCTGGTGCACATTTCGAATGATACTTGTACCGTCCGCACACAGGGCGGCGGTCAGAAGAGCCATCCCCGCCCTTATATCCGGACTGATCACATCTGTTCCATGCAGTTTTGAAGGACCGGAGACAACAACTCTGTGAGGATCACATTGTATTATTCCGGCACCCATTGCTACCAGTTTATCTACGAAAAACAGCCTGCTCTCGAACATCTTCTCAAAAATCAGGGTTGTTCCCTTTGCCTGAGTAGC
This sequence comes from uncultured bacterium, assembly GCA_964624675.1. Taxonomy (GTDB): domain Bacteria; phylum Fermentibacterota; class Fermentibacteria; order Fermentibacterales; family JCC-6; genus Aegiribacteria. The sequence continues at coordinate 252 of CAZUYF010000268.1, read as the reverse complement.
CACAACTACTGCTGTACTTGTAAGATCGGGAGAGAATCCGGGCCATGGAGAATCGTAAACGGTGGGTATTGAGCCGCCACGATCAGGTTGAACCACAAGTTCCCGCCTGCCGTCAACTGTAAGATATTCTGCATCGGATTCGACAGTAATGCCTAATTTGGAAAAGCCGTTCATGATTGGTTTCAGGATATTCGATGGTATATCCGGTATCCTGATCACTCCGCCGCAGCATGCTGCCAGTCCGATAAAACT
>CAZUYF010000267.1:0-2709 GCA_964624675.1 uncultured bacterium | reverse complement strand
GGATCCGATTCAGCTCTGATATGCAGATCAAGCATGTAGTCTCCTTCAGGCAGCAGATATGCAATCCGCTTTTCATCGCAAAATTTATCTATGATGACGCGTACAGGTTCTGGAGTCTTCCTGAGGAGCTCTGTGATAGCTTCGGCATGGCATTCGGCAAGCAGATCAAGGCTGTTCTTCCCCCTTCCCGAAAGCAAGGTGAACCGTCTGTTGTAATCCAGAGGTGAAAGCGATACAATGGAGAAACAGCCGTCCGAAGAACTTCTGATCCGTTCAGCATATCCCCGTACAGAATCGTTGCTGAGCTGTTTGGAATCGGTTATACCAATGTTCCGGTACTGCTCCGCCTGCCTCCTATCTACATAAACTGCCGCTACGGTCAGCGGACCCATGTAATCTCCCTTCCCTGCCTCGTCGGAACCTGTCCAGGTACCGTCTGGGATTGAAGAAGAATCCGACAGCAGGATACCCTTTATCCTCTGCGATAGATCAACATCTCCACCGGAGGGAACAACGGAGAATCCCTTTTTGTTTGAATAGTAGAAATTGATTCCGCAGATTCTGCTGTTCTTTATGAAGGTTATCCGAATACCGTTTGCCAGTATTCTTCTCTCCGTAACGGTGATACCTGATTTCTCAAGTTTCTCTGCTGCGGAATCAACCAGGTGCTCGAGTTCTCCGCCGGGGATCACTGAGTTTCCGTGCGGTATACATCAAACCCGGGGTTTTCAACTTCGATCGGGGTGCCGAGTGTATAATCCTCAAGTACACATACGATTTCACCAATGACTATGGCGCTTCTCATAAGAACCGGCATGTGTCTCTCATCGTCAGTCAGCCAGACCCATATCTCCCCCTGCTGATCGAAAAGACCCTGGGACTGAAGAGCGGGCTGAACCATTATACAGTCGAATTCTCCGGCAGGCACCCTTATATGAGCCCTCTCGTGGACGATGATCTCGAGGGGATAATTCTCGTTATCTACATGACTGTCTACATAGTAAGTATTCCCGACTTCAAGCGGAAGCGTCCTGGCGAAATACAGGCAGCTCAGGACGTCCAGAGCGTGGGGTGGAATATCCATCTGCATAAGTGAAGAATCGGTCTCGTCAGGATAAAACACTATCCCTGCGTCCTGATCAAAAAACACTTCCTCCCTGTACTCAAAATCACCTTCGTGCAGGTCTTTTGAGAATTTGAGTGTATGAAACTGTACTATATCCAGAAGAGCTTCATTGACGTCATTGACCTCAAAAAAAGTACTGAACGCGGGGTTGGATCTGGCGGTGGCTGATATCCTGTATGCCATGAGACCTTCGAACTGCTCCGGTCCGGTAACAGCCAGAACTGCTGTTCCTGCTTTTATAATACCGTATTCAACACTGAACTCCAGCCTCTCACCAGCTCCGAACGCGTTGTTCTCAACATACCTTGGTAAGCATTCCTCGAACGAGTCAACGGTCTCCAGAGAATCTGTCAGTAATAAACTCATCACAATAAGAACCGCTGTCATATCAACCTGCTTTCTTTTTCACTGATGATACCTGCGAGAGGGAATCTTGTTCCCTTCAGTCAAAGCATTAAGGGTGAGGTTCCATTTTTCGGCTATCACAGTGTAACTGAGTCTGTCAATACACATTTTCCTGGCGCGCCTGCCCATTCTCCGTATCATGGAGGGGTTTCTAAGCAGAAACGCTGCCTGTGATGCAAGCTGCCGGTAGTTTCCCGGAGAGTGAAACAGGCCTGTTCTGCCATCTTCAACAAGGTCGAGAAGCCCGTTCGTTGATGCTGCAAGAAGGGGGAGTCCTGAACTCATCATCTCCATTCCCGCCCTGGAGACAACTTCACTTCCAAGGCTCGTAACAACTCCTATTGTCCCCTTTGAAATCAGATCCAGCACATTCTCCACCTTTCCGGCAAAAGTGATCCTCTTTCCCACTCCGATATTTTGCGCGAAGGTCTTAAGCTCGTCAATTGATTGCTGACTCGGTGCCCCTGCGACCACCGCTTCAACGTTTTCCGGCAGCAATTCGAGGGCTCTGATCAATGTTCTGTGGCCCTTCATGGGGCTGAGCCTGCCGATGGAAACGAGAAGAGGTTTGAGGATTTCTCTCTCCTCCGCGTCAGTATAGAGATCAGTATCCACAGGATGCGGCAGAACCGCAACCAGCCCATTTCGCTCTCCGCTATAGCTTCTATCTATCATGAAAGGAGAGGGAAATACGACTAGATCAGTTCTTCTGTCCACTAATCTCCAGAATCTCCCCGAACGGGGTTTCCGTATATCACATCTTATCCTGACCATCGGGACGCCGCCGGCAACCATGGCGGAAGCCGTTTGACCATCGGCCCGGGTTGTTATTATCACATCGGGTGCAATACTCCTGATAAGCTTCCTGAAAGACAAAAGGCCGGTTAGAAAGGCTGACTTCTGAAGGTTCAGACCGGCACATTCCAGACCCTGTGCGGTTGCAGCCCTGGTAACAGGACCGTCAGGAGCGGCCTGGAGGGTAACGGAATGCCCCGTTTCAGCCATCATTCTGGCAATGGCGATTCCGCCTGCTGCTGAAGCGTCAACACCCTGGCAATTGATGGTAACAAGAATTCTCAAATGAACTCCAGCGGTTTTTTCTAATGGGTTACTCATTTATAGTTATATCATGGCTGCAATATAGCAAAGGAAAGGGGCATGAATGAACAGCTTCCACC
>CAZUYF010000266.1:0-2731 GCA_964624675.1 uncultured bacterium | reverse complement strand
AAATGCCTTATAGCAAAGTATGGGATGGAATCGATAACACAGTTGCCCCACATTACTCCCATTGAAGAATCCCATTGGAAATCCCAGGGTTCCAGCAGTTCCATCAGTACAGAATCAACATAGTTGATCTCGATATCAGGTGAGTATGTTGGAATCAATCCCTCATACGGATTCAGTATCCAGGCATTATGATCTTCGAGTTCTCCCACCATCTCGATTATAAGATCCTGAAGTTCGTCATAAGAATTCACATCCCCTGCAAGCTGAAGGTATTCATCGTGCAGAGCATCCCAGTCAACGTTCTTCTCGTCGAACGCTACATATTTCTGATCGAAAAGCTCCCATACAAGGGTAAGATATGACTGATAATCGTTGATTTGGGGATGGGTAGGAGGGTCGTCGATGCATGAGGAGAGGATCAGAGATGCCACTATTACCGCAGTGAGAAATCCAGTCTTGATTCTGTATCCATTTCTATTCCACTCCATAAGCCTCAACATTCAAGAGTTGCTGTATTAGATTCAGCTGGTACAATAGTCTTTTTGTGGAAAAGGCGCCAGATGCCAGACGGGAGAAGTGTATAAACAAAGCAAAACTCTTTCGGGCTACGGCAACACCGCTGGCTTCCATCTTCGGAAGCGGATTTCTGGTCATTGTGCCGATACTGGCCAGTGCCACGGGCAGATTCTCATTCTTTGCAGTAATAGCGATTTCCGCTCTAGCTTACTCCATAGGGTCGGTAATCCGTTTCAATATAGCCAATGTCGAACCATTACTTGATACCCGGAAAGCATTTAAGAGTACTCTCTATCTCGATCGTATCTCGGATATTGCTCTGGTTCCCGCATACGTCATCTCAGTATGCCTTTATCTGCGTATTCTCAGCGCTTTTCTCATGAGCGGACTTGGACTGGCGACCCAGCTCAATGAGAGGTTCTTAACGACTGCGATCATTCTGCTGATAACCATCATAGGTTTTATCAAGGGGCTGAAGGATCTGCAGAAACTTGAGAACTGGGCAATATGGGTAACAATGACGATTATCCTGGTAATGATACTTGGTTTCAGTTTGCATGATATCTCTCTTGTTTCCGGATCAGGTATCCAGCTTCCGGTAAGTTCCGGGCACAGTCTGCTGCATATACTGGCCGTACTAGGCGGCACACTGATTTGTGTGCAGGGTTTCGAGACATCAAGATACCTTGGTGAAGAGTACAGCAGGGAAATAAGAATAAAATCCTGTCGTCTATCGCAAATTATCGCTGCCGCTGTCTATATTGTCTTCATTGCAGTGGCAATTCCTCTGATGCATTACCTTACCGGACCGGTTAGAGATGATTCCCTTATTATCCTTGCCGGAAAAGCATCCATACTGCTTCCCATACCCCTTATTGCAGCTGCTGTTCTCAGTCAGTTCAGTGCTTCGATTGCAGACACGCTTGGGGGAGAAGGCAATATCGTGGAAGCTACAAGGGAGAAAATAAGCCACAAAGTCGCTTATCTGATACTTGGTGGAGGTTCGATAATCCTCACCTGGAGCGCTAGCACCTTTCAGATTGTTGCCCTTGCTTCCAGAGCTTTCGCCTTCTACTACATGATCCAATGCCTTGTTGCCATGACCGTTACAAAGAGCATTGTCAGGAAGTTCTTCTTGATACTCCTTGCAGTGATCCTGCTTGCCATAACTCTGTTCGCTACACCCGTGGGCTGATTTATCCCATCAGGACAGCTCTATTTCCATGTTCGTAATTCAGGTACGGTTATTCCTCTTCCCCTGACAAGGGCAGATCTGTACTTCACGAAGCCTGACCATGTTTCGATAATTCCCTGGTCTATGGATACTCTCCATAACCTCTGAAAATCACCGTCTATTCCTATGTACACGATTCCTTCCAGAGGGTCGAATACCATTGATGCTTTTGTGCTCCATTCGGTATCGGTATTGATCGCGGCTTCGAGTGTTCCTATCGCCTCTGATAAACCGAAGGAGTTGTAATGCTCCTCTATATACGAAAGGGCGTTTCTGTACCTTTCATCACCCACCCCGACTATTTCCGGAGGAAGTGTATTGATGAAGTCCGCATTCCTGAAATTCGTCATTACAATCCAGTTTCCGCTGATCCCGGTTATCAGATTCTCACCATCTCCCGCCTCCGCTATCAGTGCGCTCCCTGAGGGATCGGCGATCAAAGTGTGCAATGTAAGGTCGTAGAGGTTGATAAGCTCCAGTGAATCTGTGATACATTCAACTTCTTCAGTCGAGGAATAGTTATTGATGGCCGTCATGAAAAGCTGATAGATATAGAGTTGATCTGGAGATTGCTCAGCCGTGCCTTCGATCATGGGACACTGGTACTGAAGGGAAGAAAAGAGACCGTATTCATTCATTCCTACAGTCGGAATCCAGAACAGCCTGTCATTATCGAAAAAGTGCATCATGAAGGCACCGTATCCATCGAAATCGGAAACTATGAACCTGATGTCGGATTCAGGCGGATAATCAAAATTCATCCCGTACCAGACTTCATCACCGTACACCGCATATCCTGTACAGGCAATTGATATTGAAACCAGCAGAAAAGCAATGTAAGCTGATAGTTTCATTGTAAACTCCTTTTAAGACTATATTCACATACTTCAGGCGGAACTATACCTCCGTCAATTAATATATTATATGTGATGAATGCGAATATCCATTTTACAATATTATCTGTTTCTGATTCTGGAGGAA
>CAZUYF010000265.1:0-2825 GCA_964624675.1 uncultured bacterium | reverse complement strand
GGCAGCGCCAGGTTCTATCTCCGCCTTACCGCCTCGATCTGATCCGGTATGACGTGAGCTGATCTATTTGACCCTGACCCGCATTTCACCTATTATTTTCGATTATATTCCTTCGCTGTATTCTACGTTCTTAATCATCTGAAAGGGGAGCGGTATGTCATCCAGAAAACAGACAATAATATCTGCTGATGTTCTCTACGACGGCCACAGTAAAGTGGAGAACTGCTCGATCGTTATTGAGGGTAAGAAGATCATCGATGTTGTCAAGAAGAAGATGAAAGCCGATTATCACGGTTTCGTGACACCGGGCTTCATAGATGCCCATTCTCACATCGGAATGGACAGGGAAGGGGAACCCTGGACAGAGTCCGAGACCAACGATACCCTCAGTCAGATCCTTCCGGTTAACGATCCCCTCAACAGTATATACTTCGATGACAGGGCGTTCAAAGATTCTGTGGATTTTGGTGTGCTCTACAGCTGCGTTGTTCCCGGAAGCGGGAATCTTCTCGGAGGAAAAGCGAAGATCATCAGGAATTTCGAGCCAAACAGGAAGAACGCTGTTATAAAGGACTACGGCTACAAGATGGCCCTCGGGTACAATCCACGCTCCACGACGGACTGGAAGGGTGACCGTCCCAATACCAGGATGGGAGTTTACGCCCTGCTCGAACAGAAATTCGAAGAGGTTCTTAACAAACGGGACAAAGCCGAACTGGAGAAGGAGAGAAGTCTCCATAAACTTCAGCAGGATACAAAAAAGAAAAAGCTGTCAAAAAAGGAACAGGATTTTCAGAGAAAAACAATTGACCTGGAATACGAGCAGGAGTTCAGTCCCGCAGACAAAGCAATCATCGAATTGCTGGATGGCGGGAAGACCGCCAAGGTTCATGTGCACAAGGAAGACGATGTTCTTTACCTGATCTGGCTTGCGGAGAAATACGGGATCAAGGTTACCGCTGATCACACCGGTGATGTATTCCACAAAGAGATATTTGATGAGCTGGCAAAGGCAGATATCCCGATTGTATACGGGCCACTTGGTTCCGTAGGTTACAAAGTCGAACTGAAGCATGCCTACTACCAGAACGCCGGGCTTCTGATGAAATCCAAAGCATTCTACGGCCTGATGACCGATCATCCGGTGATATGGGCACCCGCTTTGAGGGACAGTCTTAAATTCTTCCTGATCGCCGGAATGAGCCCCGAGGAAGCCATATCACTGATCACTTTCAAGAACGCGAAGATACTTGGCATAGATGATCAGCTGGGTTCGGTCAAAACCGGTAAGACCGCAAGTCTGCTGGTCTGGGATCGGCATCCGCTTGATCTTGCAGCTTTCCCGAGAATGGTAATGGCCGAGGGGAAGATCATCAGAAAGTAGTCTCTATTATCAGAGCAGTACGATTGAGTGTGCGGCACGGATGAAAAAAGCTTTGCATTTCTCCCATTCAAAGGGGACAAGCATTCTGGGCATGGGTTCTTTTTCCGCGTCCTCGAAGTATGTCAGGCTCTTGAGAATATTGTAAGCATTGATTCTGGAAGCTCCGTACTTCTTCGGAAGAAGCTGGAAGTAATCCTGCAGCGCAATCTCACCACGAAGAATGGTATAGAGGTCTATAAAGTCCTTCCGGCTGCCTCTGTTACAAATGGCGAGGAGTTTCATCAGGGCAATTTCACGGATATCCGCAATCCTGAAGCTGAAGTATTTGACTCCCTTGAAAATGAAAGGGGAATTTGCTTTGAAAAATGACAGCTTGGTACCTCGAAAGAGTACAGTCAGAGTATGCGAAGCTTCCTGGAGTGTTTCGTACTGACAGTAACCCCCGAGCTGCTCATGCAGTTCTCTTACATCTGGAAAGTCGGTTCTGAAAAAGTCAAAATCATCTGAAATTCTGTGACCGAGCTGCAGCGCAAGGCCGGTTCCACCTGCCAGTGTCCAGTTTTCCAGTATTGATGATGGCCCGGATTCAAAATCATTCAGTAGTTCCAGGCCGTTTTCCGTGAGGACTTTTTCATGCATGACATACCCTCCTTCTTCAGAATACTGTTCCAGAAAATCCTTGTTTTCGGTGACAGTCTGGTGCATCTCAGAACGGATTCAAGGAACAGGTCGCGACCCATGAGATCCTGAAGTGAATGAATATCTTGGAGCTGGCCAGACTCCAGCACTCTTTCCACCGCCCAGACAGGATACTTGTCAAGTATCTCGGGATTGAAATCACTTTCCCAGAACAGCCGCTTAAGACTGTCAATAATTTCAGATTCATTCATTTCCGTTCGGCTGTTTGCCTTATTTGGAATGAATTCAATCTGCAATCTGTAGCCCATGGCTGAAGCTAGTTTTCTAAGAGTTGAAACTTCGAACCTTGTCCAGCCGTTCTCGTATCTTGATAGTGTAGCAGGGGAGGTATCGGCAAGCCTGGCGAGCTCTGAAAGGGAATACCCCCGCTCCCGCCTGCGCCCCCTGATTTTTTCCGAAATAGATAATTCGCTCATCATGCTATTATCATACATGATAACACTTGTTCGGTCAAACTTACCGGGGACGTACCACACTTCTTCAACTTATGATATACTTTAGTATTCTATTATGCATTATAAGTTGAACATACATAGTACGTCCCTATGTAAAGAGAGATAAGATAACTGATGTTAATAATGTGCAAACCATGCACTTCCTGCGGAATCTCACAACTGGAGGATGGTGTTCGGTGATAGCAGGATTCTTGCCTTCGATACAAATCCTGATGATTATTCGAAAGTTATGATTATCGATATTGTAAACTAGATCAGCTACCGCTCCGCGATTACCACTATCTTTG
>CAZUYF010000264.1:0-2859 GCA_964624675.1 uncultured bacterium | reverse complement strand
CAGGCGAACGAATCGCCGGACGGTACTTTCATTGGAAGGATGACAGCGTCCGCCAATTTCTTTGAAATGGCCAGCCTGAGAAAATCCAGGATAGCGTCACCGGGCTCTTTCGCAGCTGGTAGAACCGCTCCCTTTCGCTCAGAATTGGTCATCGGTTCTTCCTTTTCAAGGTTCATCTTAACGCCTCATCAACTTCACGATAGAGCTGAATATTGGTAAAGTGTTTCGTTCTGAGAGCTCCCGACGGACAGCTTCCGAAGCAGTTTCCGCATCCCCTGCATACAGCCTCATTAACAACCGAAATCCCTCTTTCATCGTCGGAGTAGATAGCTCCGTAAACGCATACTTCAAGGCAGTTGCCGCAGCCTGTGCAGTAAGCTTCCGAAATTTCGGTTACTGCAACCTCCGGAATAAGCTTTTCGCCGGGGATCAATCTTGTGAGTATCTGCCCGGCGGATGCTCTTGCGAATAGCATCGAATCGGAGACACCCTTCGGACCATGAGCCGTTCCCACGATAAATACGCCGTCCGTAGAGGTCCCCACCGGATTTATCATCTTGTGAACCTCCTGGAAGAATCCGGACTCATCGAGAGGAACGGTCAGAAGGTCGGCAAGATATTCCGTATCAGCTGACGGTACAAGCGCGGGGGCAAGGACAACCATATCGAAAGACTGCTCGCTCCGCTCGCCGCTGCTCAACTCAAAACTGACATCGGTGCCTTCTATACTGATATCTTTAATTCTCTTCAGTGCAGCACCGGCCGCAAGGGCTTCTGTGTAGCGTTCCTGATCGCCCTTCCTCGGAAGGCAGATGTCTCTGTAGAACTCCGTTACCTCAATATCCGTGGACTGATTCCGGAAAGAGGCTGCAAGCTTCATCATGTAACTGCAGCAAATCCCGGAGCAGTAATCCTTCTCTTTCCTTCCAACACAGTGAATCAGTGCGACTGAAGAGGGCTGCTTTCCTGATCGCAGCGCAACGCCTTTATCTCCTGAGAACATTCTCTCGATTGAAAGAGAGGTATACACCTCATCCGAATCTGTATAGCTGAAGCTTTCGCTTTCCAGCGGATCGAAAAGATCACTTCCTGTCGCTACCACGATCGCACCGGCCATAATTTCCGTTATTTCAGCATCTTTCTCCGATATCAACTCTATTTCGAAGTTGCCAAGAAAACCGATAACATTCTCGACTCTGGTATTAAGGAAAAGTCTGATGTTCCTGTCTTCCATGATGGACTCTATCTTCTTTGAGACTACTTCACCCTGTCCGGGAAGTAATCCTGACAACTCAAGGGAAACACCGCCGAGCCGATCTGTTTTCTCAACGACGAAAACCCGTCTATCCTTGCCTGAAAGCGCAAGGGCTGCTTCCATGCCTGCGATCCCGCCCCCGATAACTAGTGCATCAGGATTGATAGCCAACGGTTTCTCGAACAGTTCAGACTGGCGCAGGACCCTCGCAATACCTCCGCGCATATAACTTTCCGCTTTTTCGGTAGCTTTATCCTTATCGTCTATCACCCAGCTGCAGTGTTCGCGGATATTGATGATCCTGTACAGGTAGGGATTGAGACCCGCCTTTTTGCATACACCCATGAAAGTCGAATCATGATCGCGCGGTGAACAGGCGCCGATGACCAGGTGCGTGAAACCGTTGCTTTTTATTTCCTCCTCGAGAAATTCTTTTCCTGGAACGGAGCAGAGGAATCCATACTTCTTAACAACCAGTTCAACATCCTGATAATCATCGAGCTGGGACAGATTGACGAGGATACTGTCAAGATCGACCTTCCCGGCGATGTTAGGTCCACATTCACAGATGTAGACCCCTACCTTTGCCCTTAAATTCCTGCCCTGTCCCGATTCCTGCATTTCAAACTCTTTCATGAGCCGGAAACCAGGGATGTTACGATATCCATGACCTGTCCGGCTGCGGATTCTGCCTGCAAAACAGAATTCTGAATATCCTTCGGACCTTCTACGGTACCGGCAACGAATACCCCTTTTCTTGAGGTTTCCATGGATCCGCTTCCATCCAGTACTGTCTTAATGAAACCACGCGAATCAAGCTCAACTCCGGCAATCCTCGAGAGCTGCGCAACATCAGGGTCGGGAACAAGAGCAGCCGCAAGTATTACCATGTCCACGTTTAATTCCTGCAGTGATCCTGCAGCATCCTTATAGGATACTTTCAGTCCTGATCCGTTCTCCGAAACAGAAACGTCTCCGATAGATGAAGTGTAGAGCATTTCGGTATCTGTCCCTTCAACACTCCTGTAGAAACTCTGGTAATTCTTTCCCGGAACACAGATGTCCGAATAAATATTGAAAACACTGGCTGCCGGTATCTTATGCCTTAAAAACCTTGCAAATTTGAATGAGTACATACAGCAGACAGCGGAGCAGTACTTCTGCTCTCTTCGTCCGACGCAATGAATCACCGCTATGCTTTCCGGAACCTTCTCTGAGTCACGGAGGGTTATAGAGCCGAGAGTCGGACCGTTAGACGCGAACAGTCTCTCAAACTCCATCGGAGCGTATACTCCGGGCAGAGTGCCGTATCCAAGATCAGGGATGGATGAAAGATCGAAAGTCGCCGCTCCGGTTGCCAGTATAACGGCTCCAACGTTAATTTCCAGAATTTCATCAGTGTCATCAAGGTTGATCGCTTCAAATGCGCAGGCTTCCGCACAGAGGCTGCAATCCTCACCGCTGCTGAATCTCAGGCAATGTTCGGAATCGATAACGGGAACATTCGGCAGAGACCCGGAACATGGAACGTAAATCGCTTTCCTGTCAATCAGATTTTCTTCCCATTCGTTCTTCAGAGATACAGGACAGGGTTCGTAACACAT
>CAZUYF010000263.1:1228-2861 GCA_964624675.1 uncultured bacterium | reverse complement strand
ACAGGATATTCCTTTTTGAAGAGAACCTGGAGGAAATCGGCAGCATGATACAGAAAGCATCGGAAGACCTCAAACTGGCAGTCGAGAACAGAGGGGAGCTGCCGCAGGAAGGCCCATCCGGCAAGTACGAACGCAGCGGAAAAACCTGGACGGAAGAAGAGGAGGATATTCTGAGGGATGAATTCAGCAAAGGTACAGAACGCGATGAGATCGCTCTCCTGCTGAAAAGAAGCGCCTACGCGATAACTCTCAGGCTCGAAAAAATGGAACTGATAGAAGCGCCGAAGGAAGAGAAAGCGGTTGTCAGTTAAGACCTGTTGATCTTCTGATTGTTTCAACCCATTTTTCAAGGTCCTGAACAAGCCAGGCGGCGGAATCCGTACCCCCGGTATCATTCCTGAAATCAACTTTCAGAAGCTTCCTGCCCTTGGTCTTACCCAGAAAACTCTTCGGAGTCTCGACAGATGTTACGCTGCGAAGCGGCACAAGAAGTTCTCTTCTGGGCAGAAGCATCCTGAAGTAAATCTGAGAAGCTGTAAGCAGAAGAATTCCGTTACCCCTAATCTGTTTCATTCCTCCGGATTGAACCCCGAAAAGGTTAGCCATGGGGGATGTAAGAATTCGCACATGTTCAGGATATTCAGCGTACACTTCCGCTCTGGCGGTCTTGAGGAGTTTTCGAAGCATGAATACAAGTCCCACTGCCAGAAGCAGCGAACCCATAATAAAATAGTTCGAAACAGGCATAAGTTCTATCCCCTTATACAATTGCAGGCTTCGGAACCCGCTACATATCGATTATTATCCAGTCCCTTTCAGAAGTCATGATCATGTCCATATCGTCATTGGTAACATCAGTTTCTCCAGACATGATCTCCTTCACTGTAATAGTGTATTCCAGTTCTACCTCAGTACTGTCATCCGAATACTCAATCTCGCCAATTGTAAATGATACTATCTCGATCCCGACGAGGGCAGCTTCGTTGATCTCATCCTGCATTTGCGGTGACATGAAGGAGTACATTTTATCGTAATCACGGGCCTGCGCTGCCTCGAACATTCTTTCCGCAATATCCTCCGGTCCGGCGGGTACTTCTGCTCCGCACGATATTGCCAGAGCTAAAACCGCAAGCGACATTATTGAAATGCTGATTCTGAACATTCTTCCCCCTTCTCTTCGTATTTCATCACGACATGCTGTTTATTGAAAATGAGTTTCAGCCTCACTGAAAACCTTGGCGAAATACAGTTCCCTTGTTAGTGTCGGTACTGGAAACCCCTACGGAAGATAATATGTAATGACTCCGATTAACGCAATCTTACTTTTCCTGGCAGGTATTGCCGCGGGATTCGTCAATGTGAATGCCGGCGGCGGTTCTTTTCTGACGATACCTCTTCTGATAATATTGGGAGGCCTGCCTGCAACCGCTGCAAACGCTTCGAACAGGGTAGCTATACTGATGCAGAATATCATAGCTGCACGGAACTTCAGAAGACACGGATTCAGAGATATAAGGCAGGGAATCAAGCTGGGCCTGTCAGCCATGGCAGGCGCTGTCATTGGCTCGATGATAGCATTGGACATACCCGAAAATGTTTTTCGCACTATCCTTTCGGTCATCATGGTTCTTGC
>CAZUYF010000263.1:0-1128 GCA_964624675.1 uncultured bacterium | reverse complement strand
AGCTGAGAGATCCTGTATGCGGTAAGGTTTCTGAAGAAACCCTGCCAGGTGTTTACCGGCGAATCTGTGCATTACATCCTTCCTGCTGAAACCGCTGGAAATGATTACCGGAATATCGTCGCGGATGCGGCGGATCTCACGAAATACTTCGTCACCGCTCAGGTGGGGCATAGTCAGATCCAGAATGACAAGTGCTATATCCCCTGCGTTCCTCCTGAACAGATCGACCGCCTGGAGGCCATCTTCAGCCGAGAGGACTGTAAATCCAAGATGCTCAAGCATATTTCGCCCAACAGCAAGTACTGTGTCTTCATCATCGGCGAACAGAACGATTCCCTCTCCAGTCCATACCTCTTCTCTAATCCCCTCGTCGGAATGGAGGATTTCAGAATCATCTGCACGGTATACCGGAAAAAGAACCTTAACAGTGGTCCCTTCCCCCGGTTCACTGTAGACTTTTATAGCCCCTTTATGACTCCGAATTATCCCCAGGACTGATGACAGCCCCAGCCCTCTTCCAGCGTGTTTTGTAGTGAAGAATGGCTCAAAAAGCTGCTCTTTCACCGACCTGCCCATACCGCTTCCCGTATCGGATACTTCAACATAAACGCACATATCCTCATTGATCTCCGGAGTAAGTTCGGTGGTATGCAGATATGCCGAATCACAGTACAGCGCCCCGGTTGTTATTGAAATCACACCGCTTGCAGAGGCTATGGCTTCCGAAGCGTTGGTGATAAGGTTCATGAGAATCTGTCTTATCTGAGCTGCGTCCGCCATTATCAGAGGCAGCTTATCAGCAAGCCTGAATTTGAGAACGGCCTTTTTGGAGATACTCACTTCCAGGAGGTGCGTGAGTTCAACAACAATCTTATTCAGGTCAAGAGGAAGTATTTCAAAATCACTTTTCCCCGAATAGGCAAGCATCTGCCTTGCGAGGTCGGCTGCGGTAGTCGCTGCATTGACAATATTATTCAGCGAACCCCTTGCAGGGCTGGTTTCCGGGACGGCCATAAGCGCAAGGTCAGCATTTCCCAGAATAGCCATAAGGATATTGTTGAAATCATGGGCTATACCGCCTGCAAGAACTCCCAGGCTCTCCAGTTTTTGTGTATGCTGTATTCTGGC
>CAZUYF010000262.1:0-2863 GCA_964624675.1 uncultured bacterium | reverse complement strand
TACGAACCATCTGCACAACACCTCCGGGCTGTCACAACGGCTGCGGGATAATTGCGGTGCTCGATGATGGACGAGTCACCGAGATCCGTGGGGATCCGTCGAATCCTTTCAACGGCGGATCTCTCTGTCCCAGGGGGGCAGCCCTCCCGGAAACGGTATATCATCCTGAGCGGCAGCTGTACCCGCTGATAAAAACAAGATCAGGCTGGAAAAGAATATCCTGGAGGGAAGCCCTCGAAAGGGCCGGGAATGCATTTCTTGAGGCAAAGGAAAAGCACGGTCCCTCCAGCGTTATCTTCTGTAAGGGCACAGGAAGGGATATCGGCCCCTGGCTCTCACGCCTTGCATATGGCTTTGGAAGCTCAGAATACTACGCCCTCGGACCCGGCAGCGGAAGTGCCTGTCTGATGCCCAGGATGAGTGTTACAAACGCTGTTTTCGGCGGCTTCATGGTTGCCGACTGTTCACAGTATTTCCCGCAGAGGTATAATGATCCTCGCTGGCGCCTTCCGGAGTGCATTCTGATCTGGGGCTCAAATCCCGTGGACTCAAATCCCGACGGCTTCCTGGGGCAGTGGATCGTTCAGTGTCTTAAACTGGGTTCAAGGATGGTAGTGGTGGATCCCAGAGAAACCTGGATGGCGAGAAGAGCCGATGTGCATCTTCCGATAAACCCCGGAACGGATGCTGCGCTTGCCATGGCTTTTCTTCATATGATCTTCAAAGAGGATTTGGTTAAGACCGAATTCACAAAAAGATGGGTGAACGGAGCGGATGAGGTGCGGAAGCAGTCGGAGCTCTTCTCCCCCGAAATGGCATCCGCTGAATGCGGGGTTCCCGCCCGGGACATCATCAGTGCCGCGCTGCTGTACGGCCAATCGGAACCGGCTGCTCTCCACTGGGGTGTATCGGTTGACATGTCTCCATCCGCTCTTGGAACTGCTCACGCCCTGACATCGCTGGTCGTCCTTTCGGGAAACCTTGATGTACCCGGAGGGAATGTCATAGTGACCGACCCCTTCGGGATAAGCAGAAGGGGAGTGGACAGAGACCTTGCTGAGGGTCTTCAGAAAACGAAAACAGGTATCTCTGAGTATCCCATGATCGGCAGCGGAGTACCTTACGCACACGCGGATATCCTGCTGGATGAGATTGAGGGAGGGCGCAGTATAGAATGCGCATGGTATCAGGGAACGGGGCTGACCGCAAACGGTTTTGCCGAGCCCAAGAGGGTGAAAAAACTCCTGAGCAGAACGGGATTCTCCGTTATGGTGGACCTGTTCATGAGTCCGGCTGCTGATGAACTGGCGGATATCTTCCTTCCGGTATGCACATGCCTGGAACGCTCGGGCATTCGGAACTGGTGGTACCAGCTTGCTGCTTTCGACAGGGTTATAGAACCGCTGGGGGAAAGCCGTTCCGATATGGAGGTGGTTCTTTCCTTCGGCAGGATAGTAGCCCGGGAGCACTTTCCATGGTCTGAGGTAACGGAGTGGTTTGATCATATCCTTCAACCCTCCGGATACACCTGGAGCGAGCTGTGCCGGAAGGGATGGCTGATGCCGGGAACTGAATACAGCAAGCATCTCTCAAGGGGCAGGTTCAATACACCCACGGGAAAAATAGAACTGCAGCCCGGACTCATGCAGGAGTCCGGGCTGCTTCCTGCTCCCTGGTATCTACCTCCCCCCTCTTCTGAGAAGAGTAAGAAATATCCACTGATGCTGACAACCGGAGCCAGAAGCCCCCTGTACTTTCATGGAGAACACAGGAATGTTCAGCACCTGCGTGAGCTTGAACCGTTACCCACGGTTGAGATACACCCAGACGATTTGCCGCATCAGATCAGCTCCGGGGACTGGGTACTTCTTGAATCGCCCTGGGGAAGCTGCACCAGAGTGGTTCTTTCTTCACTGATGATAAAGAGAGGGGTTCTCTCCGCAACCCACGGATGGAAAGGCACAGGACTGAATATAAATGACCTGCTGACTTCACGAATGCAGGGCAGAGGCGGATTGGGATACCCGTTCCGCTGCCTGCCCTGCCGAATCGAAGGCCCCGTGGACGCCCCGAAGGAATACAGGAATATTCCAGCAGGAAAAACAGCCGATATAGAAATTATTGAAGATGTGCGAACCATCTGGTGTACCGGCTGCAGGGCCTGCGCGGTGGCCTGCGTGATCCATACCGGGATTCACGGTCTTGTGGTCCGTCTGAAGGACGGCGAATGGACTCCTGGATTCACATCCTCCTGCCTGGACTGCAGTGAGCCCCCATGCGTGGCGGTTTGTCATACAGAGTGTCTGATAAAAACAAAAAATGTTTGAGAAGACAGGGTTCCGCACTTCCGGTCTTAAGCATCTACCACTTAGAGCAGCTCTTGATGGTATTGTTCAGGCAGGATTTCAGACTGTTGAATTCTGTCTTGAGCACCCGGAAGCTTCACCGACCACTCTTGAACTGGCCAGGCAAATGGGTCTGGAGATCTCATCGGTAAGCTATCATGGAAAAAGAGATGATCAGGTCACAAGACTGAAGTACGGAAAACGAGCCATCAGGATGGCTGCTGAATCTATGGTTGATGTAGTAGTTCTCGGGTCACCCCTGAGCGGCCGAGAGAGTTTTCTCAGGGAAGCAGCCGATCTGTATGACATGTGCTGTGGGCTAGGTGTAAAACCGGCCTGGGAAACGGAACCCGATACCGTACTCAATGGTATTGACGAATTCAGCATGCACATATTACCACTGGGACCTCTTGCCGGTATCAATCTGGACGCCGGCCATCTTCATCTTCAGGGACGCTGTACTGCAGAGGATATCGGAACTCTTGGAAACAGGATATTTCATGTACATGTTGAGGGGA
>CAZUYF010000261.1:0-2873 GCA_964624675.1 uncultured bacterium | reverse complement strand
GCAAGCGGTGTATACTTCATCAGGCTCACAACTGACGGAGGAATTCTTACTCAGCAGGCTATGGTTATCAGATAGCTGGCTGATCTACATAACTGATACGGAAGGCGGGTTCTTGTGAACCCGCCTTTTCTTTTCATCGTCTTGACCTGCATACCAGGGAACAGTTAGTGTTTCTTGTGTGTTTGTATTAACGAGAGTTCTTTACCCTTTTCAATCAGGGAGATGATTTACTATGAAATTTCTTCTATCTGTTGTTCTTATTTGCGCATCCGCCTTTGCGGCCGGATCCGGAAGCGTTTCCAGCTGGCAGTCCTTCGGTGGTCCCGAAGGTTCTGTCCCACAGATAACTGTCCTGGAATCTGATACTTACCATATGATTGTAGAAGTGACTATTCCCGGATTCCACCTCTACGATTCTCCTGCAGGCGGCAGGATCTGGGACAGCGCCGAGCTCCCGGAATGCTATTCACAGGGTGACGAAGGCCTTCCCGATCTGCCATCGGTTCCAGGGCTTTTCGCTCTTCCCTACGGAACGGAAGCTGTTGTGACAGTTGAGGAAGTCGGCTTTACGGTTTACGAGAACATGGAAATACTTCCAAGACAGTCCCCGGAGATAGATATGTATCACGCCCCCTTCCCCTTCGTTATGAACGAAGAATTCTACGAAGGAAACAGCAGTTTCCCGCACGGGTGGGCTTACATAGACAACGAAGGCGGCTGGTCCGGGCTTAACGCAGCAAGGCTGGTTGTAAATCCACTGCGCTTCAATCCCGCTACAGGTACCCTTGAAGCAGCATCAAGCATTACACTCCGAGTTGATTTCCACGGTTCTCCCGGAGCCCTGGCCCTTTCCGTGAATCCATCAATGGTTCCGGCGATGGAACAGAACGTAATCAACTGGGATGTTTTTGAGGCGTCCGCAGATCCGATCGGCGGATCCCGTGATGCGGGCGTGGAGTATGTGTTTGTATGCACAGACGATAACGTCGACTGGGTTTCCGAATTGTTCGAAACTCACCATTACCTGGGCCTGCATACCAGGGTGGAGACCCTGGCGACACCTGCCACTTCAACCCAGATAAAGACCGCCATTTCCAGTAACTACGTGACCGGTGTTACTCGTTTCGCCTGCATAGTGGGTACTTACACCGAATTACCTTCCTACAACTACGGAAGTTACGTAGGGGATTTCTATTACGCGCAGATGGAATCGGGATACTACCCGGATATATCAGTCGGACGTATTACGGGGGATTCAGCCCAGATAGTACACCAGGTTGATAAGATCATCAGCGGATACATGGATTACGATTTTGGTGATTCTAACACTACTGGAATCATTCCCAGCGAAACTATCCTTGGGGCACACGGGGAAGAGTACCCCGGCAAGTATACGCTCTGCTGCAATCAGTTAGCTGCTTACCCCTATAGCCTCTGCGATATTACTTTCACTAAGGTATATCCTCCGGAGGGTGCTACTGTAGCAATGGTTTCCGATGGCATTAACGCTGGCATAGGCACAGTTGGATACAGAGGCCATGGCAGCGAATATGTATGGCAGTGGTCTCTGGGCTGGTCAGCTGGAAGAATTAATCTTCTTCAAAACACTTTTATGATGCCTGTTTTCAATATCGCATGCCTGAACGGAAAGTATCAACTGAGCTCGACATGTCTCAGTGAGGCATGGCAGTGGGCAACCAACGGATCAAGCGGTAACCTCGGAGCAAACTCTCCCTCATACACAATTCCCAACCACGATTACATGAAAAAGATCTACATAGCCCTCTACAACACAGGAACCTTCCGAGTATGTGAAGCCATTATGGAATCCACGGCCTGGGTCATTACTAATCACGGCTCTCTGGGCCTTACCAACGCTAAAATGTATATCTGGTTCGGTGATCCTGCGATGGATATCTGGTCTTTCGATACCGCCGGACAACCCGGAGAACTGGAGATCTCGCATCCGCTGAACATACTTCCAGGAACCCAGGACATTACCATAACTGTAACCGATGGCGGCAGCCCTGTAGACGGTGCCAACGTCACCCTGACCGATGGTGTTGACAACTACGGGGGCGGAATGACCTTCTACGAAGAAGCAAAAACCAATGCTTCGGGAGAAGTCACCATCAACGTTACCGTACCCTCCAGCGGAACAGTCTATATCGGGGCACAACTGCACAATTACAACTACGACATCAAGTGGGTTGTCATAGGCACAGGAATAGAGGGCTCTCCCGGAAGCGGCCCTGCTCTATCTCTTGAGCACCCCATGCCGAATCCTCTTGCGACCGGAGCGTCTCTGGCATTCACAGTACCATCCAGCGGCAATGTCCAGCTTAACGTTTACGATGTTTCGGGCAGGATCGTTGAAACCGTTTTCGCTGGACAGGTTGAAGCGGGGTCTCACTCGGTTGAATGGAGTCCTGGCAGCGGTATTGCCAGCGGTCTGTACTTTGTAAGGCTGGATACTGAAGAAGGATCAGTTACAGCACAGGCTATGCTTATCAGATAGCACGCTGACTTGCATAATTGATACGTAAGGCGGGTTCACAGGAACCCGCCTTTTCTTTTTCTGAGATCGCTGTATTGTTCGAGAAACCTGAGTACATCGGAGGGGCACTTGTCTGAAGATCAGAATTTCACGCTGATATCCTGTGATGAAACTGCTCCCTGACATGATGCCCGAAATAGAAGGTTATGACCTTGCGGGATGGAACGAACCCGCCGATCAGACCGGAGAGACGGATATACTTTCCGCTTCTGCAATCCCATGAGGAACAGTTCGGTGTGGAAAGAACCATTTATATTATCTGTGATAACTGCAAGCTTCCAATGAAGGAACTTGTTGAAATGATACACTCCGCTGT
>CAZUYF010000260.1:0-2897 GCA_964624675.1 uncultured bacterium | reverse complement strand
CTGTCCTGCCCATCTCCAAACATGGCTGAACATTCTCTGGTGGAGTTTCTTGATGAATGATTCAAACAAAATATCTGTTGGCCTTGTCCTGTCCAGCCATGTAATTGCCTCAATGATATTGTCCTGTTCCCAGCGATCCAATTCCTCACGTGTCGTTATGTGCGTTAGCAGCAGACCATTTACTTCATCTGGATCAAAGGGCGTGGCTCCATCAGGGTATTTGAACTCGATCATGATTCGTTCCATAGATATGAAGGAAGCGTGTCGACAAGCTCGTCAACCATTTCAGATAAGACTTGTTCGTTTTCCTCTTTACTGAGTGCCTGATCTTCAAGTATCATTGTCTGAGAAGCCCGGGCGATACGTTTTAATGCAAGTTGATGTGCCTGTTTACGGATGGTAGTTTCCAGGCTTGAACAGGGCACGAATCCGCAGACGAACTCGCAATCAAGACATTCTGCAATGCGTTGCATGGTTTTTATAGTGACAGAACCCGTCAGCTCATCTTTTTCAATACGTGCCACAGCTTGCTGGGCAACACCAAGTCTGCCGGCCAGCTGCTTGGCAGTCATCCCGAGTGCGTTGCGTATAGCCCGAATCCATCCTTTCTGCGGAGTGTTAATACTGCGTAGAGGACTGAGACGCTGGAGAGATGCTTCGAGTTGCTTCCGAATGAGAAATTTCTTATTCATGAAAGTACTCCCTTACTATCTGGATACATCACTTGAGTGCCTAAGATAGCACAATATATATGTTGTTATATCATATAGTCAATACAACACAAATATTGTATTATTGTGTTCTACGCACAACATGTATGTTGTATTATTGATGTTCGCGTTTTGCGATAGACTAATTTACAGTATCAGGTGTTGAATATTTTACTAGTCGTCCAGGTAGCCCAGATCCTGTAATTTTTTGAGAATTTCTTTTTCTTCATCAGGATGGACATCGTATTTTGGTGCAGGAACCAGTCCCGCAAGCTCAAGGTTCCTTATAAATTTATCATGGATATCAGTATTATAAAGGTCGGTTTCTTCTATTATCCTGATCTCCAGCTTTTCACCCGGTTTAATAGAAGGGTTTTCCGCACCTGATGTAATAACAACAACCCCATGGCTGGCAAGCATGGCGCATGCGACCGCTTTTGCCTTGTCATTCTTTTCCATACCAAGGTTTTCAACCGCTTTGCTGTGAAATACCTCCACTCTTCCGCCGCGCTCTTCTATTTCGGTGCCGAGTTTATCCAGAATTGCTTCATCGGATCCATCTTCAGTCCTGATCCAGATTACAAGTCCCTTCATCAGTTATCTCCTTTTCTGGCAGCTTCCATGAGGATGGAAGCTATTTCCGGACGCGTGAATTCCGGAGGCGGCAGTATTCCTTCAATAAGCATGGCTCTTACTTTTTTCCCGGATAGGAATACATGGTATTCATTGTCGTGAGCGCAGGTTTTTGGAGTAGCCATACCCCCGCATTTACTGCAGTAGAAGGCATGCTCGAACTTCAAAGGTATAATACCCAGTTCATCAGGATCGAATTGTTCAAAGATCATCTGAGCATCGTAGGTGCCATAGAAATTCCCTACACCTGCGTGATCTCTTCCTACTATGAAATGACTGCATCCGTAGTTTTTCCTGAGAATCGCGTGGAAGACTGCTTCCTTCGGACCTGCATATCTCATAGCGGCCGGGAATACACTCATTGCCACTCGCGTACGCGGATAGTAATCTTTCAGTATTTCTTCGTAGCAGCGCATTCTGACATCTGGAGGGATATCCCCCGCCTGGGTCTCACCTACGAGAGGATGCAGAAGAAGACCATCCACGATTTCCATGGCGCACTTCTGAATGTACTCGTGGGCTCGGTGTATAGGGTTCCTTGTCTGGAATGCGACAGCTGTTTTCCAGCCTCTCGCTCTGAAAAGAACCCTTGTTTCCTTGGGGTCAAGACGGTAATTTTGAAAGCTCTCGGTTTTCCTTCGCCTGATTGAACGGATCTTTCCTCCGATGTATGTACCGCTTAATGAATTCAGATACATGACACCTGGATGAGAATCATCGGTTGTTCCAAGGGTCTTATCCGCTTCTGCGATAAGATCGGCTTTAAAAATATCCTCAATCTGCATATCTCCCCAGATGGTGCCTTGCGCATCCTTCAGCCCGACATGGTCGCCCGGGGAAACATCAGGGTCGCCCTTTTTCTGAGCGAACACAACCGGCAACGTCCACACCGGTCCTGCGGCAAGCCGCATGAGATCAATGACCGATTCGTAATCATTTCCGCACATAAAACCCTCGAGAGGGCTCATGGCTCCGTTTCCTATCATCTCCAGATCGTTCTTTTCCCTTGCGTTAAGGGTTAGAAGTGTACTTTTCTTAACCTGCTTGATGATATTTTCGGCCTCCGAGCCTTCATATTGCCGGTCGGTAAGTCTTCCGCCATGTGGAGGTACTAGCATGTTTCCAGCCTTTCATTCAATAACCTGTTCATCAAAAAATGCGTCTGATGGGATTCAGGATTCATGGATTATGTATTCGTTGAGAATACCCTGTTAATTTCAATAAATATAATCCTTTATCGTTATTCATGCTACTTGTTAATAGCAAGGAAAGGGACTGGTTTGATAAGTAGTTGTTTCATATTTTCAACATAGCTATGAAAGGCGGAATGCATGGAGGATTACCCACTGCAGGTTAATGAACTTGAGAAATCTTTCAAGAAAAAACTTGGTCTGTCAAGCTTCAAAGCGGTAGATGCAATCAGTTTTCATGTCTCCCCGGGAGAAATCCTCGGATTCTTAGGCCCTAACGGGGCTGGAAAAACAACAGCCATAAAGTGTACACTGGGCCTTCTGAAGCCTTCCGGCGGTTCAGTATCTCTCTGGGGGTTGCATC
>CAZUYF010000259.1:1248-2902 GCA_964624675.1 uncultured bacterium | reverse complement strand
GCTGAGTGCTCACGATGAAGAAGTTGGCGTCGCTATCGCAGTAAAGCACTTCCGTCTCATTGAGCACTGTGAATTCAGACACGTTGTCTGCAAGTAAAACGGACTCTGCCGCAGAACTCCGCAAAGGAACCAGCAGGATTAAAAGCACCAAGGAACAAGAACCTGATAACACAGCATGCAAACGTTTCATCTTACAATCTCCCTTCTTTCTCGCACCCGAAGGGGAATCTGATCGATAAGTTCCCTGTCGATCATCATATTCTGATAGATACTGTAGTGCTCCCGGGCCTCGACTGGTTCACCGAGATTCCACAGAACATCAGCAATATTCAGATGGGCTACCATCCGGGTGGGATCCAGGTCCAGAACTTTCCGCAGAACTATCAGGGATTTGCTCCGATCTTCAATCTGTTCAAGAAAGAACGCGTAATTGTTCATTATCATGACATAATCACTCAAATCCATGTAATTCGAGTAATTGCTTTCAGCGTAATCCAGATCGTCATTGAAAGCGGTATACCATTCTTCCTGCGTATGAAGGAAACCAGCAAGATCCATGAACAGATCCACGGCTCCCTGATTGTTTCCCTCATTATGCTCCTGCAGAGCGGTTCTATTGATGCTTACCAGTAAACGGGAGATCATTTCATCGGAACTGTAATAATTACCGGGATAGAACATTCCATCAAGTTCATCGATTGCTTCCTCGATATACCCTTCGATCAGAAGGCTGTCTACTCTCTCCATAGCTTCCAGTGAAGGATCTCTCGAATAGTATCGCAGAAATTCAAGGGTTCCTTCCTCAATGTTCCATCTGTAACAGCCTGTGCACCATCTCGCGCTGCCGGGCATCTGAAAAGAGAGGCGGATTTCATCTTCCTCTTCAGCATATCTTGAGTAGGATTTTGCGAAGTTGTAATCTCCTCTGTATCCGCTTACCGCAAGAAGAAGGGGAATGTCTGTATCGACATCTATACCAAGAAGATAAATATCAAGTGAATCCCGTTCAACTTCA
The DNA here is from genome assembly GCA_964624675.1 of uncultured bacterium. GTDB lineage: Bacteria > Fermentibacterota > Fermentibacteria > Fermentibacterales > JCC-6 > Aegiribacteria. Next base: position 1,887 of record CAZUYF010000259.1, on the reverse strand, counting down.
ATGCCTGTGATCCGGAGATCGACGATGCCGCCTGGGAGTTCAAGCGAATCGATATGGTCCACGTAAGGACAGTCGCATGTTAAGCAGGCATCAAAATGCTCTCGCAACCCGCCACTGATCGGCTGATAATCGATCTGCCCACGTACTAGTGATACGGTGATCATGAGTACCGGTATTAATACTCTCTTCACTTAATGTGCCCTCCGATGGTTACTCTCTAAAGACCCCGGTTTGTTCTGCTGACTACCTGCTGATAACCAGCTTCCCTGCAGCTGAACCCCCCTCAGTCGACAATCTGTAGAAGTACAGGCCGGTACCAAGGTCGATCTCCGCAGCGATATCGTGCTCACCGGGTACCAATAGACCCTCGAATAAGCTCATAACCCTGTGTCCGCTGATATCGAAGATGTCCAGTGAAACCTGTCCCTGATCCGGAATAACAAAACTGAAGGCAACAGATCCACATGCAGGATTGGGATAAACCTGATTGATGACGGGTTCAAGGTAAAACTGCTGTGATCCACCCTCTATCCCGGTAAGGTCTATTTCGGCGAAATAAACATCGGCACCTGAACCCATCTGATTGGCGTGCACATGTTTGCCTGATGCGGATATGTAGTTGCCATCCGGTGTGATATC
>CAZUYF010000259.1:0-1148 GCA_964624675.1 uncultured bacterium | reverse complement strand
TCCAGATTGTATGCCGATCCGTCCCATACGGCTACACGAATGGAAGTGAATCCATAAGCCACAACGGAGCCATCTGCGGATACACCAAAACAGTCAGTTGAAGCACTCAGATTATAGGAATCCTCAAGAACCCCGGTAGCTGTATCCACTCTGTACAGCATTGACGTACGGAAGATGCACTTTGAACCGTCTTCCGTCAGTCTGATCTGTCTTGGAAGATTCATGACCGATGGATCTTCGTATACAGATATCGGTACGCTGCTGCCGCTGCTGAAAAATACTAATGCCATATGACCTTCAATAGTACAGCCGACTGCCAGTACTGATCCATCATCGGAACACATGAACCTGCCCGGGTTATCCACCGAGCCGGGGTCGATGCTGTCTGTACCGGTATAGGTCCAGAGTGGTGTGGCCGATAAATGATCGTAGCAGCTTATATGGCAGTTGTTGTCTGAAACCAGCCAGTCATCTCCTGGGACTCCCGGGGTTCCGTTATCGTTGTAGATGGAGTACTTGATAATGGAATAAAAGATGTCGCTGCTCTCGGATGCTGCTGTTCCCGTTCCCCAGTTTGTCCAGTACTCGTTGGTCCCGACAGACGGTTCCGCAATCTCCCAGATCGGGACTCCGTCTCCAGTTATACCTTCGAACATTTTGCCCCCGCCGTACCACCCTCCATTAAATACGTAACCGGCATTGTAACCGATAGGGGCAATCTTCTGAGTAAGACCTGAAACGACACTGTAGTGCCAGATCAAACCAGAAGCGCTGTTGTCCGCGGGAATTTCCATCGAAGCGCTTATTTCATACGAATCTGCGCCTTCAAACTCCCTGTCAATCGTGCCGCCGGGAAGTATTTCTCTGAAAGTTGCGCCGGAGTAACCGCTTACCGTAGCGGCACAAAGAAGCACCATAAATACAGCTAATACCAGACTTTTCATATTACTCTCCATTCGTTGATATTCTTCTGTGAATATTCAATAACAAACATCTGCAGGCAAGCCGGAAGAAAAATGCAGATTAGAGCTTTACGACCTTGTAACTCTGGTGACTGCCGTCGGGTGACTCCACCAGAAGAACATATGTTCCACAGGGCAGGTCATCTGTTTGAAGTGTTACCGTATCCCTGATAGAACTCTCCCTGA
>CAZUYF010000258.1:0-2917 GCA_964624675.1 uncultured bacterium | reverse complement strand
ATTGAAACAGGAGGAGGATTCTGAAGAATTATTCAATACCGTCGGCCGGGTTCTTCAGCAGAGGTGCTGTAACCCTTGCCCCTGACCTGATTGATTGTCTTCTGAGAAGGAAGGTTGGAGGAGAATTCATCAGCGGGATAATTGTGGAGACCGAAGCCTACACCGAGGATGATCCGGCAAGCCATTCCTTCCGCGGCCGAACCCTCAGGAACCGGTTCATGTTCGAGAGAGGCGGCCTGGCGTACGTGTATCTCATCTACGGTGTTCACAACTGTTTCAATGTAACATCAGGAATACCGGGAAGCGGAGAAGCCGTTCTGATCCGCGCCGTCCGGCCTCTTGAGGGAATTGAACTGATGTGCTCGAATCGAGGGAGGGAGAAAACTACCGACCTCTGCAGCGGTCCGGGAAAACTATGCCAGGCAATTGGAATAGACAGAAGACACAATGGGATCTCACTGCTGGATGGAGAGATTCAGGTACTGGTCCAGGCTGATGGCAACAGGCCCGATATAGCTGTCACAAAACGGGTCGGTATCAGCAGGGGTGCAGGCTTGAGAAGAAGGTTTGTGGTTAAAGGTTCCAGATGGATCTCCAGGCGTTAATCTGAATGGCTCAATCCAGAATCTGAGAGTACTTTAACCGTGAGAAGTATCAGTCCAATTCCTTGAAGCACCGCGAAGAATACGTAAATATCTCCATGATATGCTGCACCGCTGCCATCAATCCATCTCAGGGTCCACAGAACGTATCCGTGAGGGATCATAAGCTGGAAAACAGGGGAGAGGACCCATGATGCGGTGGATGCCTGGGCCATGAAAGCCAGAAGGTTGAGTACGTATCCCGCCTGATCCAGGTATTTCTCCAGCAGAACCGTTACTGAAACAGCGGTCAGAGAAGCAAAGGGGATAACTACCCATAACTGCCAGGGGAAACCTCCTCTTCCTGCTGTCCAGAGGGCAGCAAGCCCCAGCGCGGGCAGTACACCCGCAATAGTTGGAAGCAGAATCTCCGGAAGTATCAGTGAGTATTTCCCGGCTTTTGTTCTGAACAGGATATCCGCAAGGTCATTTCTTGCATCCGAGCAGCGCCATCCTGTAATGAAAGCAGCAGGTCCGCAGTATGTAATGCAGGATATCACCAGAGGTAGAAACGGAACAGCAGTCTGTCCCGGGAGTATCCATGCGATGAGTGGAGCGGCCAGCAGAATCCAGATAAACAGCTGCCGACGTAAAGCCCATTCCGACATGTACCGGAATACAGAGCCCCATATTCTCAGATATCCAGGTCTTCTGCGCAAAAAAGATCCGCCTCTCCAGGTTCATCATCAGCTGTGAAGTACTCAATTAATTCGGAGTATGATGGTGGTTTTACCTCAAGCCCGACTATCTGTCTTGAATTGGCTCTGGCAAGATTGACCAGATTTGTTACGGCAGCAGAGAGTCCAGGGTGGCGAAATTCATACCCTCCCTGTATTGCCAGAACATTCCTGGCTCCAGGCAGACTTTCCATAACTGCTCTGGGCAGGACAGGGAAGAACCTGACGTGGAGCCGCATAAGAATGGAGCAGGCATCCGACAGTTCCTGAAGCCTTACGATTTGTCTAACATCATCAGAGTCACAGATAGCGATTCTATCGGTCGATTGAGGTATGTAATGAACTTGGGGAAGGGATGCGATGACTGCACACCCTCCCTGACAGAGGTCTTCGAGAAGGGGATGCAGTTTATCCGGAAAAGGTCCCTGCAGTACAAAGACATCGGGAATCGGCAGGCATGCCGCAGCAAAGGCGGTAAGATACCTGTCGCCTGGTGAAAGTCCATTCACCTCTGCTTCAATGAAATTTTCAAGCGAACACCAGGTGTAAAGCTGTGATAGAATATCCCTGGTATCTTTTCTGCTGTGACCGGCCGCTGCGGATGCAAGGGAAAGATGTCCCGAAACAGTCATTCCCGGTGGGCATGAGAAATTGCAGGAAACGTATTCAACCCTGTCTCTTGCATTATGGCTTTCAATGTCCAGGTTATCATCCCCGAGATGAATCATCCCGGAAGCGGGAGATTTTCTGCCTGCAAGAACAAGGGCAAGGTCCGGGGCGATGGTTGTATCGTCTCCAAGAAGGACTATCATCGATCCAGCAAGAACTGCCAGTTCAAGAGGGTCACTCGATTTGCCGGTTATGTAGAGTTCCTCCGTACTCAGCTGTACTGAAGAATCCATGGACAGCAGTTCCTCCCTCTAACTAATCCGCCTTCCTGAGGCTGGCATCGGCCAGTTCAAGAGCCCTCACAACAGCAAGACCTTCCTCCCCTGATGACTTGGGGTTGTTTCCGGTTTCTATGCAGCTCAGAAATTCCTCCATCTCCGCTGCCAGGGGCTCACCCGTTGGCAGTTTTGGTGAAACGATATCTCCAGTTCTATAGGTAAGCTGGTATTCGCCGAAGCTCTCAGGTTCGATAATATCCACACCCTTATCGTAAACCTTTATTTTTTCGATGGGTTCGGTATCATCGTAGACAAGCATTTTCCTGCTTCCGACGATCACCGTTCTCCTGAGTTTTGAAGGTGCAAGCCAGGCAACCTGTACGTTACCGATGGCACCGCTCGGGAAAGCGAGGTTGATGAAAGCCACATCCGGAATCCCGTCAAGAACGTACGCATGACCGAAGGCACTAACTCTGGAAGGTTCTTCCCCAAGCCAGTAGAACAGCATGGAGAAATCGTGCGGGGCGAGGTCCCAGATCACGGAAACATCTTTCTGGTGAAGCCCCAGATTCACACGGCTGGATGTGATGAAGTGAATGTCACCCAGTTCACCGCTGTCGATGATCTCCTTTGTTTTGATAACTGGAGGTGAGAACATGAATGTATGTCCTACCATTGTAACCAGACCCTTGCTTCTGCCGAGATCGACAAG
>CAZUYF010000257.1:0-2941 GCA_964624675.1 uncultured bacterium | reverse complement strand
TTCAAAATAAGGAACGATCCGGAATCGACCGATCCAATGCGCCAGACTGAATGGCTTGGTGAGGGCTGGACCCCGAATGACTGGCAGCAATACGAGACAGACCTTTACACTGATCCGGATGGTTTCAGGCGATCAGGCACAAGCCGGTTTCCCTGGAGTGAATCCAGCAGTACAACAACCACAGCGCAGGCTGACGTAACAACCAGAATCGGCAGAGAACATGCGTTGAGTGCCGGAATTGAGGGATCATATTACGACATCTTCAGCTACGATGTCATTGGGGACTCTGGCAGCGTCAATCTTAACAGGTTCAGAGCGTTTCCAAATTCCGGAGGTGTTTACCTGCAGGACAGGATTGAACTGGAAGACGGATTCGTAATGAATGCCGGGGTAAGGTTTGACTATTTCGATGCGAATTACGATAGAGCCGGCGGACCTCTAAATATTCCGCCGCCACCATCTTTTCAACGTAATGTGCTGAATATGATTACAGCTCCTTTGAAGTATTCGCTTAACCCCCGTTTTTCTTTCTACTGCCCCGTAACGGAAAGAGAAACTCTTCACTTTACCTATGGAGTTCATTCACAGATTCCGGCTTTGCGGCAGATGTACCGGCAGGCGGATTACAGTTTTTCCGAAGATACACCTCTGGGTGGCAACCCGGACCTGGATTTCGAGACAACCGCCCAATATGAAATAGGCCTCACACACAGAATATCTGATGCATGCATGATAGATATTACCGGTTACGTAAGGTCTATTTCAAACATGGTTGAAACTGAATTGTACAGCCTTTCTCCCATCGGAGATTATGCGCTTTATACCAATAGCGGTTACGGTGAGTCGAAAGGTCTTGAGATCACTTTCAACGGAAATCCGGATGGCTTCTTCTCCTGGAACGTCAGTTACATCCTGTCAAAATCTACCGGGACATCGTCCTATGCGCTTCAGAATTATCTGTATAGCCTGAGGGGACTTTCCAATGCGGATACGGATCAGTACCTGGATTGGGACCAGCGTCATACAGTTAATGCGGATCTGGATCTTTACGTTCCAAGAGGCAGGGGATTCAGGATCGCTGATGCTCCTGTATTCCAGGGAGTGGGAGTGCATCTTTCGTGGAGTTTCGGCAGCGGATTTCCCTATACACATGCCAATCAGGGTACATACGAGCCGCAGGTAAACACGGCTAGATATTCTGCGACCAATACCGCCTCACTCAAGATAAATAAAGCATTCTGGTTCTCGGATATAACCCTTGATGCATGGTGCGAGGTTACAAACCTTTTCAACAGGCAGAATCTGGATAATATCGAGGATATTGCGTGGTACGAAGCAGATTTGTTCGGTGGTTGCGACGGCCTCAATATGGACCCCACAGGCATGCTGGATAATTACTACGCATTCGTCCGGCCCAGAATGGTGAGGTTCGGCCTTGGGCTTAACTGGTAACGAAACCGAATAATCTGGAGGGGTAAATTGAAGAGAGTGACAATACTTACATCGGCAATGCTGCTTCTATCACTTACAGCTGTATCCTGCGGGGGGGAAGATGCTGATCAGGTTGAGCAGGCTGAACAGGAAACAGCTGAAGAAACTATACAGATAGATACTGGTGATCTAAGGATCACTGCCAATGGTGAAGACTTTGTCCGGTCAGGTTTTGTATCCTCGGATGGATGGCATATCACGTTCAGGCATCTGTACGTTTCCATTACGGATGTTACAGCCTACAAGACCGATCCTCCGTACGATCCTCATTCAGGGGAAGAGATAATCGGGAATACCGTGGTTGAACTCGATGGTGTTTTTACAATTGATCTGGCCGGTGGTGATGAGAATGCGGAACCGATTCTACTGGGAACGCTTGAAGATGTACCCACTGGTCATTACAATGCAATTTCATGGAGTATGGTCCCTTCCACCGAAGGTCCGTCCGAGGGTTACAGTATCTACATCGACGCCCAGGCGGAAAAGGGACGTGATTCCTACAACGTATACCTCGGATTTGAAACCGGTTACAGGTATTCTGCAGGGGATTACGTGGGCGATGTGAGGAAGGGTTTCGTAAATGTCGGAGAGCCCGGAGAACTTGAAATGACTTTCCATTTTGATCACATTTTCGGCGACATCGATCAACCCGCAGATTGCGATCTTAACATGATGGCTGTCGGGTTTGAGCCCTTTGCCGGATTGATGGGGGAGGGTACGGTTGAAGAGGATCTGTCGACCCTTGAGAGGAAATTACCCGAGGAGACGTATGAAAAGCTCTTTGAAGTTCTCTCTACTCTTGGCCACACGGGAGAAGGACATTGTCATTGTACAGTAATCCGGTAAAGAGCATTCTGCTCCTGGCAGTTCTATTTGTGCTTACTGCTCCTGTCTTCGGGCATGGTGCACGGGTGACCTGGGAGATGCCGGGCGATTCAATACATATTTCAGCATCATTTGATGACGGTCAACCTCTGGATAGAGCACAGGTCACCGTGTTCTCGGGAGCTGCCCCAACAGTACCGTACCTTTCAGGAATGACTGATGAGAATGGAGAATTCTCGTTTCTACCCGATCGAGAAGAGTCACTGAACTGGGATTTGCAGGTTCGCAAAGCCGGGCACGGGGACATTGTGCATATATCCCTGACTGAAGATTCTACAGCTGATAATGAGCAGGGCGGATTAACCACATTTCAGATAGTGCTTATGTCAGCCTGCGTTGTATGGGGCTTTATTGGAACCGCTTTTTTCTTTGCATCAAAACGGGACAAATCGAATGCACATACCTGACGGGATGCTCCCGGGGGAAATATGTGCTGCCGGATACGCTGGTTCTGCAGCTTTAACATGGCTCTGTATTGCAAAGGCGCGAAGAAGCAGTGAAGATACAGCCAGAATTGTTTCAAGGGCATCGGTCATGGCTGCGGCTTTCTTTGTTGTGTCCTGGG
>CAZUYF010000256.1:0-2964 GCA_964624675.1 uncultured bacterium | reverse complement strand
AGGGATAACATGCGGGCCCTGCCCCCTGCCGGAAATCCGTGGTAGCATAACCCACTCTTCAGCTAGATCTAATTTGAGATCCCCCGCAGTTCACTCAGATAGTATTCGCGGTTCCCCTTGTCCTCGATCAGCTCACCTGCTTTCTCTCCCAGGCGTATGTACTCGATACTTTTTTCCGCATCTCCAGCAACCGAGTACGCCCTGGCCAGAGCCTCGTAGGCAAACGCTATATCAAAATCCCCAATCCCGTTTTCCTTACAGATATCAAGGCATCGCCTGGCATGATGGATGGCTTCTTCAACGCGATTCAATACCGAATACACTCGAGAGATCTGCCATTCCCCTCGTTCAAACTCGAGCGATGTGCCGATTTCACCCCAATGAAAACGTGAAGCGTGTGCCGCGTAGAGCATCCTGTCGTTCTCGCCAACAGTACGTTCTTCCTTGTCAAGCAGCTCCCAGACCAGATTGAAATGATCGATGGCAAACTTCCTGTGCCACTCCTGCACTGGAGCATTATCTTCTGTAACCATTATTCTACCTCCGCTTCAAGCTCAGATACTGCAGTATTGGTTGTGGTTCATCCTCCCTGCTTCAAACATCCTTCTCGAATATCTTACCGTCATCGAAGAAGCAGTCAAGTGCAGTCAATTTAAGAAAATCCCCGTGAACGGGGATTACATAAACTGGCGGAGAGGGAGGGATTTGAACCCTCGGAGACGTGAATCTCATACGCTTAGCAGGCGTACGCCTTAAACCAAACTCGGCCACCTCTCCGCATATTGAACGGGTGCGGATTATTGTAAAGTAACTACCGCTGGTCAAGGCACATTCCCCATCGATGAGTAATCAACTATAAATATCAGGTCATGCAGCACATGATGAACACACCTGCTGCAGATAGAAAGGAATTATTTCAATGAGATTCATTTTTTCAGTTATCGTCATCTTACTAATTCTTTCTGCGGCATGCGGTGGGGAAGCGGAAACTGAAGTCCCTCCCGATTCCACTGCGTCAGCCCCGCCGGATTCAGTGGAGATTCAGGCAGAACATCATACAAGCCCCCAAGATGCTATATCCGGGGCATACAACCTTATCGAGGACGCTCAGACAGTTACAGACGAGGCAAACGCCAGAATCGAGGAACTGGAGCAGCTGATGGGAGACAATTAATTGACCTTACTTATTCTTACTTCGCTTCTTTTCAATATTGGTGCGCCTGTATACAATCTTCCCTCAACAACAGAGTCATCCGATATCATTGTTGTGATGATGGAGAACGGCCTGCTTCCGGAAGAACCATGGGAGGGTATTACCCCCTGGCAGCGTGAAGAATTCTGGGCACTTGCCTGCAGCGGCATGATGATACAGAGGGCCGGATGGTCCGGCTATATAATCATATGTCCCTCTGGCACTGGAGAAGAAATTCTTGAAACCGCCATGACTCTGGCTTCAGCTGAGTGCATACCGGACAATTCTGCACTTCGCGGAGGTCTGCAGATGATTCCTGCGTCGGACTGTTCTTCGACTGTTCTTCTATTCAGTTCGGGGGGCATCGATTCTGCTCCCGTCAGACTCCCCCTTAGAACCAGCAGGTGGCTATCGATGGAAGGCGACACTATCATGGTGAACTCTCCGGAGGAGGGAAACGCTTTTTTCTGGACCGATCTTCCAGATTCCATACAACTGTTTTCAGCCGCATGGAGGGGGGTCGGTACGGAAGTGGTGCCTGCCGGCAGCACTTCGGTTAACCTGGCATTCACCTGTGTTCACGGAAGTGTACCTTCCAACCTTTCGGGGATTAATATTGAACCCCATGTGCTGGACGAGTACTACATGGAAACATGGGGCAGGGCCATCTCTTATGTAGAGAACCTGATTGTGGATATCTATCCGTTAAGGGAGGATTCATCGCACCTGCTCTGGATCAGGGGAAACGGAACGGATAAACCATGGAGAACCTCTCCCTCTCCCCTTCCGCCTCCTTCCGCTAGATATCAGGTTGATATGCTCGCTCATCCTCTGGAAGAGCACCCTCTCAGAGATTTCAATGCCTCAAATATCCCTGGTGCGGCTAAAATCGAGCTGCCCGGTTTCCTAACCGATCCACAGCGCGGACCCGTAATGAAAGCAATTCTTGAGCGGATAATCGGCAGGGATGTTCTGCCGGGATTCGAGAATGAAATCCATTTCGATGTTGAATGCGGTATTATGGGAGATATCTCCATCTGGCTGATAAACGGAGATGGCTCTGCAATGGGGGATACACATAGATCTGAAGTGTTTGAGAGGTTACGTAATTCAATACTTGTTCCTCCGGGCAATACCCTGATAGGCAATGCAGTAGTCAGAGCTTCATATCTTGAGGGGGTGCGTCAGGATTCCATCGGCGTACGGGAAGTTTCGATGGAGCTGATGAACATTCTGTATCCGGATCAATAACCGGTCATTAATAAAACGGGGTGATGTATGAAAATCAAGAGTTTTGACTGTCCTTCCTGCGGAGCATCTGTCAAGATAAAAAAAGGTGAGGATATGATCACCTGTCCTTACTGCGACAGTACTGTGATAGTACCGAAACCATCTTCTCATGATATGCCGTCTGGTTTTACTCCGGTTCAGACTCCAGAAACCACCCCTTTTCAGCCCCCGGTAGCTCTGGATGTGGAAAGAATACGCAGATCATGCAGCAGAACGATTGTTTCCGTGGTGATCTCCCTGCTAATCGGAGTAGGTGCTTTAGTTTTCGTCCTGACGAATTCCTCTGATGTCAAAGAGATTCTAGAAGGATCCATTGCGGCCATCACCGGAGACTCTGCCATTCCCGTAGTTCTTGAGTTCGGCGGGGAGGGTATGGGAGCCGGGTATTTCCAGGACCCTGAGGCCGTATGCGTTGATTCTCAGGGAAACATATATGTCGGGGAGCGTCAGACAGCCAGAGTTCAGATTTTCGACTCAGCCGG
>CAZUYF010000255.1:0-3005 GCA_964624675.1 uncultured bacterium | reverse complement strand
AGAGTGATGTATATGCTTTTAAGAACCAATTTGGAGGTTTTCCATTATGTCAAATTTGAAAGTAATTCTTTCTTTACTTGCAGCCGTGCTTCTCGCAGCATCATGCAATGATCCCACCGGGGTGATCGTACCGGATGATCACAGCCTGGGCTGGGGTCTTAACCTTGCCGATGCCGTTCGTGATACACAGTTCCCCGATGGGTTGCTTTTCATGGTATCATGCATCGACATCAACGATGAGGGGGATCCGGAGACCGCTATCCCCTGGCAGTTCTATTATGCCGAACCCTCGGATTCCACCAGCATACTGATTGTGATGGTTCAGTATATCGGTACCACCAACTACATCTGGGAGGATTCCACATCTGTACCTCTGGGCTCCCTGCCTGACTATGCTTCTGCCGGTCCCTGGCTGGATGCAGCCAGAGATTCAATGGGTTCGACTTACAGCGACTGGGAGGAATACGCCCTTATAGTAAAGGGTAACGATTACCCTGAGTTTCCCGTTGTTCTTAATGTTGCTGTGCTGCAGTTCATGTCTCCGGACACAACCAGTCAGCTCAGTGTAATACTTGATTCAGACAACGATAATGTGCTGGGGATGATAGAGTACTGAATCAATTAGCCATATAGATATATGTAATTAAGTATTTTGCAGTGCTGATCCGGTTGGTTATTCATTCTCTCGGGGGGTAAGAATGAAGAAGTATATTTTGTCGACTATAATATTTGTGTTGATCTGTTTGCAGATTGATACAAACGCGTTTGCTTCAGAGCCACTGGACCAGTGGAACTTCGATGTGATAGATACCGCTATCGATATTACCTGGCCCTCAATACAAGTCGATTCCCAGGGCTACCCTCACATTGCTTACACTCGAGAAGATATCCCAACTCAAGTGATTACCATTGCTTATGCCTACTTCAATGGATTTGGCTGGGCGCACAGTACTGTGATGGAGAGTTCCGATCTCCATACCGCCTGTTACCTGGCACTGAACAGCAGCGATGAACCATGCATTCTCTTTACGGCAGATGACGGAGATTACCATCTATGTCATGCCATTCCCTCAGGCGGAGGAGGCTGGTCGGTGGATACAGTCGTTACATCTTCACTTACGCTGTATCTGGATTGCCTGGCGATGGGACCTGACGATAATCCCCGTTGCGTGTACGATGAGATAGATTGGCAGGGAACCGCAGGCAAAGACCATTATTATCTGTATTTTGACGGTGCTGATTGGCAGCAGGAATTGCTGTATGAATACTGTATCGGTATTTTCGTCGGTTGCCCATCCATGGCTGTTGCTTCTGATGGTACGGTTCATATCTCCGAATACAGAGGAGACGAGTTCATTTCATATCTATACCATCTGGAGCGAATCGGTGGAACCTGGGAGACTGAGGTACTTGGTGAAATCTACGGTTCTGATACAGATATCGCGTTAACCAGTGCCGGGAATCCATGCATTGTATATATCAGCAGCAATGAAGTGATGTACGGATGGTACAATGGTTCATCATGGTCACATACTCCGGTGGATCCGATACATGATTTCTCACGTGACTGCGTTCTGGCCATCGACGGGTCAGATATGAGTCATATAGCATTCTATGATAAATCCGGTTTTGATCTTAGATATGCATGGGGAAGTGGTTCATCCTTCAGTAACATGACACTCGACTCTACAGGCTGGGTAGGAACATGCTCGGATATTGCTGTTGACGGAGCCGGCAACCCATTCATCGTGTACAATGATCGCACGAACGACCAGCTCAAGCTGGCATGGTATGGGGACCCAACGGGTTTTGTCGAAGAGGAGTTCGGTTATTCAGGCAGCCTTGCTGCCCCTTTTATATCACCGAATCCAGCGGGGGATATGCTCAGCATCGAAATATCTCTTGCTGCACCCGGGCCTGTGCGTATATCCATATTCGATATGAATGGAAGACTCGTCATGGAATCCTCTTCAATAGAGTGCCCCGGAGGTATATCACAGATTTATGAGGATATTTCCGAGCTTGAAACAGGCATCTACATTGTGAGGGTCAGCGATGGTGTTCTCAGCGTTGCGGACAGAGTAACCGTTATCAGATCTCAGCCCTGAACGACCACGGTCTTGAGTCTCTGTCTCCGTAGTCATCGTTCTCCGGGGCGTAATGGAGTCCGCTCATTCCGCAGGTTACTTCCGCCTTGAACGATGTGATTCGCTGTCCACCGTGGAATGAACCCTCGTAGAGGAACTCGATGTAACCTATGAAGGGAATGTGTCTCTCAAAGAAGGTTAGATCGTTTTCCAGTATCCATCGGACTGCCGCTTCCTCGTCACTCTTCCATTGAACATCCAGCTCTGCGTATTCTGAGAGTAATTGCCGGTACTCGACCATTTCAATGTAGGGGACACGCAGGGTTCCGCTGAAATGTCTTCCAGGACTCAGTGTTTCCGCGCTGCTCTGATGTTCATCCGGCCCCAGTACCTGCCATGTTGACCAGTGTACTATGTCTGGTGAATAGCGTACGTAGACATCACCTGCGTAAGGTGTAGAAATCTGTCCGTTATCCAGGGTAATGTCCTCTATCGCTGGAAGGATACTCACTCGAACCGAGACTGCGGAAGGTGCTCGCCACGAAAGCCCGAGTGCCATGGGAACTGTCTTAATCCATCCGTCACGCAGGGATGCGGATTCTCCGTCCCATCCCAGACCGTTTGTGGTGATTGTCAGTATTTCAGGTTCTGACCAGACGGCTTTGGCTGCTGCGTCTGTATTGTCTGTGAAATCGATGTCCAGTGTCTTGAAGTCGAGGATTGACGCATTCGCGGGTGAGATAAAAAGATTGAGCAGAACTGTCATCGCTATTGTGCAGTAAATCTTCATTCTTCCTACCTTAACATTGAGAAATCATGAGATGTGGAAACGGGATTTTCTGACCTTGCCTTTCTCCAGATCGAGGCGTCTCCAGCCGCTGTGGTCGTTCAGACCCTTCCAGATTCTTTCTGTGGTGT
>CAZUYF010000254.1:0-3011 GCA_964624675.1 uncultured bacterium | reverse complement strand
GTTGTCGGGATCATTGGATTCTCCGGTAATCGCTATGTTGCCTTCAGAGGTTTCAACAGCTGCATTTGCACGATCATAGCCCCCATCGCCGCCCTGAGCTCCGTAGTACTCTTCCCAGATTATGATGCCATCCATGTCTGTTAATATTGAATAGGCATCACTGTTGGTTGTAAATGATCCTGTAGAACCGGTTATCAGAATGTTTCCTCCTGATGTTATCTGAACCTGATCTGCCGTTTCGGGCCCGGAACCGCCGTATCTCCTCTCCCAGAGAATACCACCCGAGTTGTCCGCCTTTATCAGAAGAACATCGCTTTCTCCTGCTGTATTTTCCGTGGTGTATCCGCATATCAGGATGTTGCCATCGGGAGTTTCAGTAACCGACATGGCGATATCAAGACTGTCACCACCGAATGTTGCTTCCAGGACAGTGCTGCCATCAGTATCTGTTCTAACAAGGTAGAAATCCTCATTGCCTGCTGAAGTGGTGTAGCCACAGGCAATGTAGTCTCCATTGGAAGCTTCAATTACAGAATTCCCATACTCAAATCCACCTGAACCGAAGGATTCTGTCCAGATTGTGTTTCCCTGTGAGTCTGTTTTTTGAAGAAGCAGATCGCTCTTGCATCCTGAATTGCTGAAGTCATAACCGGTCAGGATGAAGAAGTTATCTGCAGTCATTGTTATATCCCGTGCTCCCTGGGAAAAGTCTCCGGTCCGATTTTCTGATCTGCATACTGTTTCGGTTGAAGCAGCTGCAGATATTACTGCCTGACAGTTCTCCCGCTGGTAATACTGACCCCTGCTGGTAGTGATAATGTTCTGGTCAATCACAGGCAGCAGACCCCATCCGACAAAATTTGCTCCTGCCGCTTCATAGATCTCCACAAAACTGCTGTCAGGTCCGGTACGACCCTGAATTGTTACCCCAGAAAGAACATCTGCTGCTGCCAGCACCAGTGGACCTGCGCAGGTCGCCCAGACAGGTATGGAACTGGAAGCGGCATCTGATATCAGAGAGATTGCCTCGGGGCTTGATATCAGATCGTTGTATGGCTGTGCTACACTCACCCATCTGGAAGGCATGATGGCAACTGCATCAAACATACCGATGTCCTGAATTTCACTTATCAGGGTGTCTACCGTCAGTACTGGAAGACCTGAATAGCATGGGCTTACAGTTCCATTGATTCCAGCGGTGGTTGTTATGAATCCCATTTCCTGAAAATGGTCAATATTGAAATTGTAATTGGCACCGTAGAGATGTGGGACAAGAAGAAGGATATGCTGATCTTCTGCTCCTGCAAGGGAAATGAAAAGAAGAAGACCACAGAGAAGAAAACTACACTTTTTCATTACGCTCCTTTCATCAGGGCAGAAGTACTATATATCGAAATGATATATTCGTCAATTATTGTCGAGCTTCAGATCACTGACCTCCAGCAAAAAACCTTATTGTCTCGAAGTAAATGTCATATATCTTTCACGAACGGGGACTGCTATGAATGATTTGAGTGGATAGTTCCACAGACCAATGGATCATCAGTCTTTCCAATGTTCATCTCCTGGGGCCGTTATCCAGCCTTTCAAGGCAGGACATGCTCCAATCGATCATCATTCTGGTGTAGCGGTACCAGAAATCCAGTGTCATCCTTCTGGTTTCCAGTTGAAGAGATGGTTCAAGCCCGTCAATATGTTCAAGACCTTCATAGAGTTCAGGCAGAAGGTCCTTTTGGTGATCAAGGTGCGCTTTGATCAACTTCTCCAGGGCACCTTTCCCCAATGGATATCCAAAACGGAGCTTTAAGAGCAGTTCGATCTTTACCGGGCGTTGTTCCGCGGGAAGTTTCAGCCAGTCTTGAACCAGCACGCGTCCCTTGTCAGTAAGCTCATAAGTGATTCGTTTGCGACCGGTTTTCTCAGATGGGGTTTTAGTGGTTAGCCCAAGTTGAGTCAGATGACTCAGGTTGGGGTAGATGCTTCCGAAAGAATCCCGCCAGAAGACCATTTCACTGGAATCAATCAATTTCTTTATTTCATAGCCAGTCATGGGTCTTTCACTGATAATGGCCATAAGAGCCAGAGCTGATACCCTTAGCTCAGGCGCTGAATTGATCTTTGTCATTCAAGGGACTCCGGGAGAAGAATTTTAAATGAGCATCTGTCTCCACCGGAGCAAACAGTCTTAAGTATTTCCACCCTGACAGGTCTTTCCAGGATTGTTTCCCATATCCATCTGTAGAATCCGGCACCGCAATGGCAGTACTCAACCGGAATCGGAATATTCGCAGCCACAGAACTGCTGACTTGTGCACAATGGCAGTAAAGCTCTCTCTGCCTTCCCTGATCGTTCTCACTCATGTATTGTCTCAGGTTTCCGCTTTTCGGGATCTTTGTGACAAAAATTCGGTTGCCTTCTCTTTTTCCGGCAACACCCCATCCTTGATCCAGAAGCCAGTCAACTATTTCCGGCTCAAAGAGCATACCTTTGCGCAGAGAATCCTCAAGCTGCAAACTGAGTTCAGAGATGGCGTCATCAACACTTCCATTCTTCAGATAGGCTCTTCTTGCCTTAAGAAGCTTGCCAGTCGGGTATCTGCAGGCGCAGCTGGAAAGAACTTCAGCAGTTTGCGCAGAAGTCAGATGCTTTTCCATTCGCTTGAGTAATTCACGGACCCACGAACCCTCTTCGTCAGTCTCAGAGGATTCATACTTATCCATTCCAGAGAGTACCTTTTCACAAGTTTCTACTCCGCAAACCCTCTCAAGACTACAGGAGAGTTCTTCTATCCAGTTGTTGTCCACCTGGAGCTCCTTCCACGAATACCTGCAAATCCGTTGAATGACTCGGGCTCTTCAGCAGGACTTGAAAAATAGTATCGTAACAATAGGAAAGTTGATTTTCCTTAATCCCATACCTGCTCCAAAAACAGCTCATCCGTTCCTGAATACCTCAATTTTCCTGCCTGAAACCATCATGCCAGAAGCTTGTGGTTCCCGGGTAATCCCGG
>CAZUYF010000253.1:0-3014 GCA_964624675.1 uncultured bacterium | reverse complement strand
GAACCCTCTTCAAAAGTTGTGCTGATACTGGCGGAGGAGAATGTCCAGACTTCACTGCTGCCGACAGAATTACCAAAATAGAAACCTTCAACCTGCCATGCGTATCTGTGTCCATCTTCAAAACCGTCTGCGTATACCGGGTATGTGATCTCCTCGATTACAAGACCATCAGCAGTGAACCAGGCTGGATTTGCGGAAATTGCACTTTCGGGAGACTGTCCGGCGAGTATCTCTACTATTCTGATCTCGTAATCAACGATTCCGGGAGGCAGGGACGGGAACCAGGTGAAAAGAGGCAGCGGTTCGGTGATATCACTGTTATCAATCGGGTACTGGAGTTCGGGAGGTGTATGGTTCTCAACTTCCTGGGTAAAACCACCCTGCCCGATAAGACCTCCCCCCTCTTCGTATACATAGAATGTAACTATATAGGTACCGTCCGGGAATTCTCCCATTCGGTTAACACTTGCTTCAAATTCGCTGTCGTAGAACTCTGTATTTATTGGTGACAGCTCAACAGAACTCAGGTTCACTATCCCGGGAGGCAACAGGAAAACCCCTGTGGTTGCATCCATAAGCAACCCCGCACCGGTTATTTCTACAGTTATGAACATATAGACAGAGAAAATTTCTGAAGATGTATTGTAAAGCCGCACCCTCCAGAGATCCTCTACATATATCTGGCCCGGCGGCGGAGTGATCAACTCCACTTCCACAGGCAGTTGCTGCGGAGGCTGGACATAGTCCGGCGCGGCAGCTTGAGGCACCTGTAAGGCAACTCTTTCAGCAAGTATCAGAACGGATAAAACTAATGATAACATCCTTGACCCCCATTAATTATATATATCCATACAGTTGGCTCGTCCATTACCTCGACCTGAGTACACTGAGTCGTGGTTCGAAGCTCTGGACAATGAAGTACACTGTGCATTCAATCTATGCTGAAATGGAGGTCTACAATGAAATTTCTGCTCATTCTGATGCTGTTCTCCCTCCCCCTTGTAATGGCCGAGGATGCTGAACCTCAGGTTGGAGATGAGGTTGCCATCTCAGTCCAGAACCAGTCAATCTACCCAATGCCGGCATTCTACGCCTCACCCGTGGAACCGGTAAGTTACGGTACCCTTGCTTCAATAGACCAGATAGATGGAGAATGGTTCAGAATTACCACTTCTCTTGGCAAAGTCGGATGGATACATCGAACTTCCGTTACTGGAGCCATCCAGACTGCTTCGGGAGGCACATCGACATCCGGTAGTGTAACCTCAGATGAGATCATGCTGGCCGGACGTGGATTCAGTCAGGATATAGAAGAGACTTATTCGGGAGGTCACCCCGAATTGAACTTCTCTTATGTGGACAACATGGAAACATCCTGGAAAGTATCGCCCGAGCAGCTCTACCAGTTCCTTGTCGAGGGCAATCTTATCGAAGGTACCGCGAGCACAACTCCACCCGAAACACCACCGACCGGAGGAGGGACAAGAGGATGACATTTCTGAGTATTATCATATCTGCCCTTATCGCATTCGGACTGGGAGATATTGTTGACGTTCTTGAGAGCGATGAAGTTGAGAGCGCCCTTAATGTAGCCGAATCGTTTCAACAGGCTAACAGGGAAATTAACGAAGTCGAGGAGTACTTCATAGGAAGATCCGTTGCCGCAACTGTTATGAACATGTACGTACCTCTTGAAAATCCTGCCATGCAGCAATACGTCAATCTTGTAGGTCAGGCAGTCGCTTGCAGTTCCCCCACGCCAACACTCTTCGGAGGCTACCATTTCCTTGTGGTGAACAGCAGCGAGATCAACGCGATCGCCTGCCCTGGAGGACTTATCCTTATAAGCAGCGGTTTGATCGATATAACATCCAACGAAGACGAGCTCGCTGCCATACTTGCCCATGAAGTGGCACATGTCACCCTGCAGCACGGAATATCATCCATAGATCAGGCCAGATGGACCGAATTCGGCACTCTGGTTGCCCAGGAATCCACGGAAAGATGGGGCAGCAGTGAGCTGCAGAACGCAGCAGGAGAGTATGGTGACCTCGTAGAGGATGTAGTCTCCAACATCATCACCAAAGGATACAGCCGTGAGACCGAATTCCAGGCTGACAGCCTGGCTGCCGTTATATGCGCTTCTGCAGGATACGATCCCCGCGCAATGACTTCCGTTCTTCAGAGTATGAGCGCAATCGATACAAGATCAGGTCCCGGTTTCTGGCAGACCCATCCATCACCGGAAGACAGGCTTGCAGCAGTGAATGCTGTAATAGCGACTCTGCCGCAGATATCTATCGATCCTGTCCGTACAGCCAGATTCAACGAATACGCTTCGGGTTCAGTAACAGTTCCGGGTTCAACGGGAACCGGTGGAAGAGGCTCAGGCAGTACAGGAGGCACAAGCACCCCGACTACGCCAGGCACGAGGGGTTGATGTACTGAAATGAATAAGAACAGCCGGTTCCTTTCTGGATTCATCGTAATGGTACTCTATGTTACTGTAGTTTCATGCAGCGGAACCGACGATTCTAATTCAAATCCAGATCCAATGATACCGGAAACACTTTACGTCAATATCATCGGCACACTTCCTCATGATACTTTAGCTTACACCCAGGGGTTTGAGGTACATGATGGTATCCTATGGGAATCCACAGGTCTTTTCGGTTATTCAACTCTAAGAAAACTTAACCTTTCTGACGGTTCCATAATAGAAACCTACCCTCTTCCCGATACTCTTTTCGGTGAGGGACTGACCATAGCGAATGATAAGATTTATCAACTGACATGGACATCAGGGCTTGTACTTGAATGGGATTTACTGAATCCAATACTTCAAGTATCAGACACAATAGATACAGAAGAAGGCTGGGGTATCTGCTCCGTAAGCGGCAGCACTGTCGTCACCAGCGATGGTTCTTCTACGCTCAGTTTCAGGGATGCAGCAAGTTTTGATACTCTCTGGACCATTAACGTGAATATAGACGGAGACTCTGTAAGCCTGCTGA
>CAZUYF010000252.1:0-3030 GCA_964624675.1 uncultured bacterium | reverse complement strand
CGCTAGGAGGAGAAATGTCTAACATTCCTGAAGGACTTCGTTATACCGACACACACGAATGGATCAAGGACCTGGGAAACGGCGAATACATGATGGGTCTTACATTCTACGCCCAGGAACAGATGGGTGAGATCGTAATGGTTGAATTCCCCGGTATCCTGGATTTTAATACCGGTGATATCCTGGGCACCCTTGAAGCGGTGAAGACTGCCGAGGATTTCTACGCCCCATTTGATTGTAAAGTTGTAAGGGTTAATGAGGGTCTTGAGGATGAACCGGCTCTTATCAACGAGAGTTCTTACGAAAAAGGTTGGCTGATTGTCGTGAAAACTGATGATCCATCTGGCTTTGCCGGCCTTAAGAGTGCCGAAGAGTACTCCGAATTCATCGGTGAGTAGTCAATGAGCAGATTCGTACCGAACGGCCCGGAACAGAGAGAGAAGATGCTTCACGATATCGGCGTGGAAAAATTCGAGGATCTGCTTGAACCGGTTCCGGAAAAATTCAGGCTGAAGGAAAAACTCCAGCTCCCCGAACCGCTTTCGGAGATTGAACTGACCCGCGAATTCGAGGAATTTTCCAGCAGAAACAAAGGAGCTGAACTGGCCTGTTTCATGGGAGCAGGTGCCTACGACCATTTCATTCCCGCAGCTATAGACCATATTCTTCTCAGGAGCGAATTCTATACAGCTTACACGCCCTATCAGGCTGAAGTAAGCCAGGGCACTCTTCAGGCGATTTTTGAATACCAGACCATGATAGCAAGGCTTACCGGAATGGATATGGCGAATGCCTCCATGTACGATGGTGCATCTGCCGCCGCTGAAGCCTGTCTCATGGCCATGCGGGCTACAAGGAAGCAGAGGATCCTTATTGCCGGTTCACTCAATCCCAGATGGCTCGATGTCATAAGGACCTATCTGAAAAGGGATGATTTCGAGATAAACGAGATCCCTTTCCTTGAGAACGGTTCCCTCGATCTTGCCACCGCTGCAGAACTTATTGAAGACGGCACTGCGGCAGTACTTGTTCAGTACCCGAACTATTTCGGTCTCATCGAAGACCTGCAGCCTGTTGCGGATCTGATTCATGAACATAAGGGGCTTTTTATCGTTGCCGCTGACCCCGTAGCTCTGCCCCTGCTCCGGTCGCCCGGGGATGCCGGGGCCGATATAGTTGTAGGAGAAGGCCAGAGCATGGGAATACCCATGTCCTACGGCGGACCTTACATCGGTTTCATGGCTGCGAGAACAAAACTTGCAAGGAAAATGCCCGGGAGGATAATCGGCAGAACTACTGACCGCGCAGGACAGATCGGTTACGTTCTGACCCTCCAGACCCGTGAGCAGCATATCAGAAGGGACAAAGCCACAAGCAACATCTGTTCCAACCAGGCACTTATGGCCCTCGCTAATGTGGTCTATCTTTCATTGATGGGCTCCCGGGGATTCCGGGAAATTTCCAGCCAGTGTTACCACAAGAGCCATTACCTCGAGAAGAAACTCCTTGAAATTCCCGGTGTTTCCCGGGTTTTCGAGAACACACCGTTCTTCAGAGAATTTGCCATCTCGTTCCCGATTTCTTCAATTGAACTTCGGGATAGAATGATCGAACACGGTTTTCTTGCCGGACTGCCGATCGTTGAACTTGGAGAGGGTGCCATGCTTATCACTGTCACGGAACTAAGGACCAGGGATGAGATTGACCGGTACGTCAGAGCTGCCGCTGAGATCTGCAGGGGAGGTTCAGTATGAAAACCGTTTTTGAGCTCAGCAGCCCCGGACGGATGGGGGTATCGCTGCCTGAACTTGACGTGCCGGACAGTTCTGAGATACCCGCTTCCCTTTCGAGGGAAAATGGTGGTAAGACAGGTTTGCCCGAAGCGACTGAAGGTCAGATTCTGAGGCATTATATAAACCTCAGCACGATGAACCATCATGTTGATAAGGGCATGTACCCGCTGGGTTCCTGCACGATGAAGTACAATCCGAAACTTCATGAGAATCTTGCAAGGATAAGGGGTCTCTCAGGAATTCATCCCCTTGTTCCGGATGCGCTCGCGGCAGGTTCCATGGAACTGATGTACAAATTAGGTGAATTCCTGTGCGAAATAACAGGTTTTAAAGGAGTGTCGCTTCAACCCGCTGCCGGAGCCCAGGGGGAATTCTGCGGTTTAATGCTCATTAGAAGCTACCACGAGAGCAGGGGAGAGCATCACAGAAATGAAGTCCTGATGCCGGACTCCGCCCATGGAACCAATCCAGCGACTGCAACCCTGGCCGACTGCGTTGTTGTGGGGGTTCAATCCAACGAATTCGGCCTGGTTGACCCTGAGGACCTAAGACGGAAAGTTGGCCCCAACACAGCTGCTTTCATGCTTACGAATCCGAATACACTGGGTCTCTTTGAATCCCATATTGAGGATCTGACTTCCATAGTTCATGAAGCCGGTGGACTGAACTACATGGACGGGGCCAACATGAACGCCCTGCTCGGTATCGCGAAACCAGGAGAAATGGGATTCGATGTATGCCACCTTAACCTTCACAAGACTTTTTCAACCCCGCACGGAGGAGGAGGGCCGGGTTCAGGTCCTGTAGCCTGCACGGAAGAACTTGCCGGCTTTTTACCGGATCCTGCTGTTATCCTTGATGATGACGGCGTCTACCGGTTCTGCAAAAAGCAGAATTCGTTTGGAAGGCTGCTTGCTTTCCATGGCAATACCGGGGTTCTTTACAAAGCTTACGCCTATATCAGAACACTAGGGGCTGATGGACTGAGGGAAGTCAGTGAGATTGCTCTGATCAATGCGAATTACCTGAAAGTAAAACTCGGAGAGTATTTTGATAATCCCTTCGATAACGGTCCGTGCATGCACGAATTCGTTCTTTCGGGGGACAGACAGGCAAAGCAGGGAGTCAAGACACTTGATATAGCCAAGAGGCTTCTTGATTACGGATTCCATGCGCCTACGATCTACTTCCCTCAAATTGTTCATGAAGCAATGATGATCGAACCTACCGAGACGGA
>CAZUYF010000251.1:0-3086 GCA_964624675.1 uncultured bacterium | reverse complement strand
CCTGAAGAAATTCCCCTGGAGGCTTCTGCTGTTGAGGAAGGGTTTGCCTCCGTGACCGGAGAGGGATCGGCCGGGCAGGGCGCTCCCGGACCGGGAACCTACGAATCAAGAGTTTTCAATGCCGTCAGAAGAGAATACAGAACATCGGTGGAACCAGAAAGATCGTACAGGATAATCCTGACTGTTGATCCCGACGGTACTACTACCATTGAAGTTATCAGAAAAAGCGGTACTTCAGCCTTTGACAGAGCTGTAGAGAACGCCCTGTCCATGGCACAGATTCCCCCCATACCGCCGGGACGCAGCAGCCCTGCGGTGATAAACATTGAATTCATAGGAGCGGAAGCAAATTGAAAATGTCATCCATCGTACTTCTTCTGGTTCTTATCGCAGCCGCTTCATCTGCGGACAGTTTTATCCCCATGACTCCTGTCAGTGCGGAGTGTATTCCCGTTTCAGTGAGCGTTGAAGGAGACAGAGATCTCATAGATACGGCATTGAATCAGCTTAAGGAGGATATAGATTTTTCCGGATTGCTGATCACCTCTGATGAAGGATATGCTGAAGCAGCCCTTTATGTAACGCGCTCCCGCAATGGAATTGAGCTCCGTGCGGAGGTTACATCAGGAGGAGAGCCCCTTCTGACAAGAAACTACTCCGGAGAGAATATCTACTCGCTGGTTCATGCCTTTGCGGATGATCTTGTGTATGACCTGACAGGTGAGGAAGGCATCGCCTCCACCTGGATCGCCTATGTGACAAGAACTTCATCAGGTTACACCCTCGGTGTGAAATCACAGGATCCGAGGAGTACCAGGACAGTGATGTCCGATGAAGATGTTATAACCACACCTGCATGGTCTCCTGATGGCTCTCGAATAGTTTTTACGTCGTTCCGTTCGGGGAACGCCGATCTATGGTGCTATAGCTTTTCAGAATCCAGTGCTGAGAAGATACTCAGTTTACCCGGTCTGAATTCTTCTCCAGCATGGAGTCCCGGCGGTGAGGCCATAGCTCTGACACTTTCATTGAACAGGAATATTGACATTTACCTTTTCGATATTCTCACCGACGAAACGACTCGTCTGACGCTCAGAGGATCAATTGAAACATCGGCAAGCTTCTCTCCGACGGGCACGCAGATAGTATTTACAAGTGACAGGTTAGGCTACCCTCAACTCTATATAATGGACAGCTCAGGAGGTACAGCCATCAGAACCACAAACTCTCACGGCTATTGCGACAGTCCTGCATGGTCACCCGACGGCAGCAGGATTGCGTATACCGCCCAGACCGGGAGGGATTTCCATATATTTGTCATGGATGCGGACGGCGCCAATATCCGCCAGGTCACCTTCGAGGGATCCCTTAACGAAGATCCTGTATGGGGACCTACCGGAAGACATATCGCTTTCAGCAGCGATAGAGACGGGGAGAGAGCCGTATATGTTATAGAACTCAATGGACTTACAATTAGAAAACTGTCCGATAGAGGTTGCAGCTACTGTCCCACCTGGTCACCTCTTGGATTCAGATGATCGAATCTAGTCTCTTAAGGCGGGAGTGAACTGTGAATACTAAACTTATGACCATACTTGCTGCTTCGATACTGATCGGCACTGTGATGTCCTTCTCCGGATGCAGGCCGGATGATGTAATAACTAACGGCCATGACACGACCACTGTTGTTGTGATTGACGAATTACCTGATACCCTTGTCGGCGTCTGGGAAACGGATACCATGTCAACATCCACGGATATGCTTCTCATTCATCAGGAGCATTTAGACGATATCTATTTCGATTACGACAGTGACGCACTCTCAGAGGATGCCCTTAGGATTCTGATGGAAGACGCTTCGTATATTATGGAAACTGAAGGTTTCAGGGTTCTTCTGGAAGGACACTGCGACGAAAGAGGTACAATAGACTATAACCTTGCTCTGGGGGAGAACAGAGGACTTGCCGTGTACAATTATCTCGTTAATTACGGCGTCGATACCGACCGTCTGGAATACGTCAGTTACGGCAAGGAGAGACCCTTTGATCCTTCCCATACCGAGCAGGCCTGGGCGCATAACAGAAGGGCCCACTTTCGCGTTCTTCCAGGGAACTGATCATGATGCGTCTGGTTATTGCGTCGATTTCGATTCTGCTGCTGTCTACAGGCTGTTTCGGTATATGGGTTCATACACCCCAGGAGATCGAAGATATCAGTGCCGACCAGCAGAGAATGCGGGAGGATATTAATGAGCTCACCGGGGCTGTTGAAGGCAACGAGGTTCTCCTGAGAGGTCTTCAGGCTCAATCGGGAACCAGAACAGCGGATCTTGTGGATCAACTCTCCGCACTTGCCGATGAACTTGACCTCGCACTTATGAGACTTGGCACCGGCCCCACCGTTACAGTGCAGGATACTACTTCCGGACCCGATGCGCAGCTTCTCTACGATGAGGCGTACAGGCAGTTCCAGCAGGGGAGTTTTGAAATCTCGGCTGAGGGTTTCATGGAACTCCATGACAGGTATCCAGCATCCTCTCTAGCGGATGACGCCCTCTACTATATGGCTATCTGCTGGGAAGAGGCCGGACAGTCACACAGAGCGATCGAAGATCTTGTAGCTCTCTACTATATGTACCCGAATTCGGAATGGGCACCTGGAGCTATTTTCAGGGCAGCTGACATATACCATCTTCATGGAGCACCAGGAGAAAGGGACAGGCTCTTCGACCTTCTGCTGCATCGGTATCCAGGCAGCGATGAGGCTGCCCTTGCTACGGAACTGCACCCGGAGTAGACAGGTGCAGTTGTATTTGAACCTCTTCTGTAACTTTGCCGGCAGCTTTGACGAAAAAGCCTTATCAAAGCATATTCGAGCCTTATGCAAATTAGTATCGTTGCGGGAGTGGCGGAATTGGCAGACGCGCCAGATTTAGGATCTGGTAAGCTTGACTTGTGGGGGTTCAAATCCCCCCTCTCGCACCATAACCTAGGAGTGTGTCCCACAATGTACATTGAGCAGAATATCCTCACGGCTGAGATAGAATGCTTGTAGATTTGAGGAGAATACTGGATGTATTTGACGAT
>CAZUYF010000250.1:0-3088 GCA_964624675.1 uncultured bacterium | reverse complement strand
AGATATATTCAAGAAATATCATCCCATGGTTGTCAGGCTCTACATCCTCAGAAGCCATTACCGGAGTCCGCTCGATTTCTCCGATATGGGTCTAGATTCAGCAAAGAGCGGTCTTGACAGACTTATCGCTTTCCGGACGCGGCTTGGCCACCAGCCTTTGGAAACCACTGTAAAATACTCACAGGAAACCGCTGATCTTATTGAATCTGCGAAGGCTGCATTCTTTGACTCCATGAACGATGACCTTAACACTCCCGGTGCTCTCGCTTCTGTATTTGAACTTGTCCGTGCCGGTAACGGTATCCTTGACAGGAATGATACATCTGAGGACAGAGCTGCTCTTGCCCATGCAATGGATGAACTTGCCGGAGATATCCTCGGTCTTGATCTTACCGGCAGTGATTCTTCCGCTGCGGACATCGGGGAGCTTTGCGAAGTTCTTGTTGCGGCAAGGGGGGTACTCAGAAAGAACAAACTGTTCGAAGCCGCTGACCACATGCGGGACAGCCTGGAAGAGATTGGGTACACAGCTCGAGACCTGCCAGGCGGAAAAAGCGAGATCACAAAAAAATAAATACCCTCCGTCCCTGTTTTATAGAACCCCTTGTTTTATTCTGCTCGTTCTATTCTGTTTCGATTATGCTGATATTAATGTTTTTTGCTTTTCTATTGATGCTTGCCGGCTCAATCAGCGGATGGGGTGCTGTTACCCTTCCGAGATCAATGAGCTGGCCTTCGAGGTTTGGTGCAGGGAGCCTGGTCGTGTTCTTTCTCATATCCGCTGCCGGTTGGTCTGGGTTGCTTGTCCCGGGAGTTCTCTGGATCATCCTTGGTGTTGGAATACTTTTCTGGGCGGGACCGGGGCGTTTGAGTACACCAAAAGGTGGCTTGTATATAGCAGTATGCGGTTTGATTGTGATGCCCCTCGTGCTTCTTCCTCCCGTATCCAGGGATGCGATGATCCACCATCTTTACCAGGCCAGGATGTGGCTTGAGGCTGGTAAGATTGTAAGACCGCAGTGGTCTGGATTCTTCAGCTATCCTTATCTCACCGAATCTTTCTACGCCCTCACGGGAGGGACATTCGGATTCCGCTTATCAAGGGTTGTAAGCTTTTTGGGGTTTCTCGCTTCATGTTCCGTTATCACCGGTTATTTCCTGCGGGAGGGGAGAAAAAAGGCTGCAATACTATCGCTTGCAATACTTCTTAGTATTCCGGAACTGTTCAGGAACGCTTCATGGAGCTACTCTGATTCGTTTCTGATATTCTTCTCTCTTCTCGCCTATGTCGAAATGCTGAGAAAGGATGGCAATCCTGTTCTGGTGGTTCTATGGGCAGGAGGTGCAAGCTGCTGCAAGTACAATGGATTTCTGATTCTCTTTTCCGTTTGCCTGCTTCTGCCTGTGTATTTTAGAAACATGTCCAGAAGAACCTTGATCATGTCTGCCTGCGCTGCCGTTTTTACCACGGCCTGGTGGGTGCTTCCGAATATTCTGCAATGGGGAAATCCTGTTTACCCGCTTTTCAGAGGGCTGTTCGGCCCAGAATATCATGTCAGCAGCAGAGCATCAGAATACTTTGCCATTGGAAGCTACAGTACAACCCTCACAAGTATTACGGATTACCTTTTACTTCCAATACGTATGTCATTGCACGGTGAATGGAATAATCCTGCGCTGTTCGACGGAGCAAGCGGCCCGCTTCTCCTTGCGGGAACTATTATTGCAGTGCCTGTCCTGTCGAACAGAAGAAGAAAATTCTTACTGCCCCTTCTTTATATTGTCCTCACTCTCATTTCCAAGGGTGAATCGATTCGAGTAAGATATCTGCTACCTGGTTTTGCTATGCTGGCGATACCTGTGTCAGAAGCCATGGTTAAGCTGATTACAGGTAAAAGCAGAACAGTGAAATACTCAATCGCTATCCTTATTGCTGTCTGTCTGATCTGGTCAGCGGACAGGGTCATAGATCTTTATTCGCACGAAGTGCCATGGGGAGGTGACAGCACGTACCTTTCTGAGAAAGCACCCTACTACGATTTCTTTCTGGAATGTGAGCGGTTCATATCATCTGAGGATACAACACTTCTGGTGAATATGGGAAGGCCATTCTATTATCCAGGTTACGCGATCTTCGATCAGCGAAGTGCTCCACTGGATCTCATGGAAATGCTCTGGGCTGGAATGGAACCTGAAGAGATTGCCGATTCACTTGAGAAAAGGGGTATATCACATCTCGCTGTGGATATGTTCATTACATCAATCAATGTGTCCCCGGAGCTCTCAGAGGACGAATTGAGGCAATGGAGAGAATTTGTATCCTTCTGGCTCACTCCCCTTTTGACTATGGACAATTACATTCTCTTTGAAATTCGAATCGGGTCCTCATGAACTTCTGCAATGATCCGGAATCGGATAGCTGTGCGGATATCCGAGTGTTGGAGATGTATTCAGATTGATCTTAAAGTAAAATGTGAAGTAAGCGGCAACAGGAAAAACTGCAATGGGATATGCAGTTAATCCTCCAGCAGATCGAGAACCCTACTGAGGAGGATCTTCTCATCGTTGATATTGTCTATATCAAGCGGAAGTGTTGACAGAGCATCAATATACGCACGGATAATTGTTGCCTTTGTTATCCTCTGAGACCTGTGCTGCTTGTCTCTGTTCTGTGTGATGGTTCGAACGATTCTTGTTAACAGCTCCTCCTGATCGGGTCTCACTGGAACGGTCAGTCTGACGCTTGGGCTGCAATGATTCTGTATGTCAGAAATCTTTGAAATAAGACTTGATGATTTCGCAGTATCTGTTTTCATATCAACCTCCGGGGGGGAAGATATGTCCTTTGACATCCCGAGTCAAGTGAAGTATGAAATTCCATAGTTATGAATTTGGGGTATTGACGCAGGGTTTGAAACGTTGTAAGGTTCTTGTAATAATGAATAGGCAGGGCTTGTTAAAGGATTATATTGATGAAAAACACTAAAACACATTATTATTGTTGTTCTGTTACTATCACCGATCTGGTGAGGAAATATCTAATGCAGGCGAACGGCAACCTGAGGAAAGGAAGATAATGTTCATCTTC
>CAZUYF010000249.1:0-3088 GCA_964624675.1 uncultured bacterium | reverse complement strand
GGATTCGGACATGGAATCGCCATTCCGCACTGCAGAGTCCCGAATCTGGACGATTTCCTCGTTGGACTGATCGTTTCGGAGAAGGGTATCGATTTCGATTCGATTGACGGTGAGGATACCCGGATATTTCCATTTATTGTCGGTCCGGAATCTAAGCCGAAAGAATACCTGAAGCTGTTGTCAGCAATTTCCCAGATTCTCAGAAACAGCAACTTCAGAAAGGAGCTGTTGTCTTTACGCTCCCCCGAAGAGATAATGAACCTCATCAAAGCTCATTCACTGCAGGAAGACGGAACGCCCCCGAAACGACCCGGAATGAAGATGCTGCATGTATTTATTCAGGATGAGGAACTGTTCGATGAGCTGCTGCAGGTTTTTGCCGGTTCAGAATCCACATCGGCGTTGATCCTTGAAACTCATGAGTCAACGGACTATCTGATGAAAATCCCACTTTTCGCTGGATTCTGGAATGCGGACGTTCAGCACTTCAACAGGATGATTGTTGCGGTTGTAAGAGACGAACTGGTCAGCTCTACTATAAGAAACATCGAATACATATGTGGTAAGATCTCCGAGAGAGATGACATAATGATAACTGTCACCGATCTTCACAATGTTATCGGTTCTCTTGAATATTAAGCTGAAGAAGCATGATTGCTGAACTTCCAGTAATAGCCATAATCGGTTTTTCAATAATTATTGCTATCTATTCAGGCAAGATCGCTCGAAAAGCGGGTCTCCCCTCTCTTATCGGTTACATGATCCTCGGTACGATCATGGGTACTTCCGTTCTTTCGCTTATCACTGAAAATTCACTGAATCACCTGCAGTTCATTACAGACATCGCACTTGGTTTTGTAGCTTTCACAATTGGTTCGGAATTGAATCTCAGGACGCTTAGAAAGCTCGGAAAAGGAATTATACTAATTATACTGGCAGAATCCTTCGCTGCATTTTTCCTGGTTGCAGGTGCGATATATCTGCTTACAGGAGACCTGCCCATGGCTCTCATATTCGGAGCGTTAGCGCCAGCCAGCGCGCCTGCAGGAACTGTTGCCGTTATCCAGGAGTATAAAGCTAAGGGTACCTTAACCAAGGCTCTGTATGCGGTTGTAGGTTTTGATGATGGTCTTGCAGTAATTATTTTCGGTTTCTCTGCCGCTCTTGCGGTAAAATTGCTTAGAGCGGAGTCCTCTGAAGCTTCAGTTGGTTTGATATCCAGCATCATAGAACCGATAAAGGAGCTGGGATTCAGTCTGGCTATAGGTACTATTTTAGGATTTTTCTTCTCAGCTCTTGCTCGAAAACTCAGACCTTTATCGGAGCTTCCGGCGTTGATATTCGGTTTCATTGCTCTGTCTATCGGTCTGTGTATCTGGCTCGATCTTTCGTTGATCCTGACCAATCTGATGGTTGGATTCGTACTTGCAAACACTACGTCTATAAGATCTGCAAGAAGCATCGTGGGCCAGCTCAGAGATTACATGCCTCTGCTCTTCATACTGTTTTTCTTCCTGGCCGGGGCGCATCTTAACATTTCAGCTCTTCCCGCTCTGGGAGTTCTCGGAATCATTTACATGATGGCAAGGATTGCTGGATTGATGGGAGGAGCCTGGCTCGGAGCAGTAATGGGCAAATCTGAAACAAAGATAAGGAAGTACCTGGGATTAGGTATCCTCTCACAAGCTGGTGTTGCAATCGGTTTATCACTGATGGTCCGCCAGATGTTTGCGGAAATAGGCTCACCTCACGCTCTTGAGATCGGAGCAATGGTTATTACAACAATCACCGCAACCAGCATAATATTCGAGATCGTAGGACCTATCTGTGCTAAATTCGCCCTCTCCAGGGCGGGCGAAATCCCCAAACAGCATGACTCTAAAACTTAAGCTATGGATTTTCAGCTAACTACTCTTCTTCTGGTTGGCATAGCTGTCTCTTTCGGTCTGTACACCGGCAAAGCGGTTAGAAGAATAGGGCTGCCATCGCTGATAGGATATATGATTCTCGGGACACTCATGGGAGCTTCGGCTCTGAAGATTTTTCCCATGGAAACGGTTCATGGGCTTTCCTTTATTACCGATATAGCCCTTGGCTTTGTTGCGTTCAGCATCGGCCTTGAATTAAGCCTTCATACGCTGTCTAAACTGGGCAAAAGTATCGGGCTTATAATCATCTTTGAATCACTTATGGCCCTTATTCTGGTTACTGCCGGAGTTTTTTTATTAACCGGAGATCTACCGTTATCCCTTGTATTCGGTTCTCTTGCCCCGGCAACTGCACCTGCGGGAACCATTGCTGTAATTCAGGAGTGCAAAGCTAAAGGTAATCTCACTAAAGCCCTATACGCGGTGGCGGGTTTCGATGATGGTGTGGCAATTGTACTGTTCGGATTTGCGATGGCAGCTGCTAAGGTGCTTCTACTATCCGAATCAACGGGGTCTTCGGCTGGTTTCAGCCTGGCTGGCACTGTTGGAAAGCCTCTATTTGAAATCGTCATCAGCCTGGTGTTGGGAGGTGTGCTGGGACTGGTTTTCACATGGCTGATCAAACGGCTTCGATCTCGAGACGAGATTCCGGCTCTGACCTTTGGAATAATCGCGATCGGTACGGGGCTGGCTGCACAGTTCCATCTTTCTCTTATCCTTGTGAATATGTCAATCGGTTTCATTGTTATCAATAAGACTGCCATTGGAATGGGTCAGACCATTTCAGGGCGCTTAAGACCTCTGATGCCGATTCTATTTATCCTTTTCTTCTTCCTGGCCGGTGCACATCTAGATATTTCATTGCTGCCCCAGATTGGAACTATCGGGGTCGTTTATATTCTGGCCAGGTCTGCAGGCAAGATAACGGGAGCTCGGCTGGGAGCTGTCATAGGCGGAGCAGATCAGAATATCAAGAATTACCTTGGTCCCGGACTCCTGTCACAGGCTGGTGTTGCCATAGGTCTGTCATTAATTGTCTTTCAGGAATTTCAGGACATGCCGGGTACTCACGCGGCCACAATAGGCCATTCTGCGGTTACAACCATAGCGGCAACATGTATATTCTTTGAAATAATCGGTCCTATACTGACCAAATACGT
>CAZUYF010000248.1:1325-3104 GCA_964624675.1 uncultured bacterium | reverse complement strand
ACACCCTGGCCGAATTCATCGTAGATCTCCGTAGTAGTTGCCACCACCGGGCTGTATCCCTGCATGGAGCTCAGTGTTTCAATTCCAAAGATACCGTTTTGCAGTGAAGGATGTACAATGATCAGTCTGTCTCCACCCGATACAGTACCCACAAGACGCCCGGGACTGGAGGATATGATCGAATCCGGAGACATCCAGTCGCCGGAATCCATAAGTATCATCGCTGAAGAAGTATCTGCACTGTATGAAAATTCCAGATTGCCGCCGGTATACTCAGTATCGTTGATCAATTCCGGAGAATTGAAATCGGATATGTTATAGGCGCTGCAATCAGAGGATATACCTGAAACACTGAAGTTGTACCTTCCGGTTTTTTCCCTCGAAGGAAAAAGCGGAATACCCGCGAGATCACCGGGCTGATCAGGATATGTAACCTGCACCGAAGTAAGTCCGAGAAGACCTCCACCTACCTCTTCCACCAGTTCAATTTCAAGCGTACAGGAACCGGACAGCAAAAGGCTGTCTGCCCTCAATATCCTGCCGCCGGTACCGGACCATGTATCGGTAAGAACCTGGTTCCCGTTTATGTAAATTGCAACTGTATGGGACTGGGATTTGTTTGTTACAACGGATACCGTAACCGAGCTTCTGCCCTGACCGGTAACCTGAAATGGTACGGAAATTGTCTCTCCCTCTGAAATCGTTTCCCATACCCATCCAGTACTACTTTCCCATAAGGGCATCCAGATATGCTCTTCCCGGAGCCATAAATCGGTAAGGATCGTGTTTCCCCATGCAGGGGATGAATCAGGCTGCCCTGATATCTCATCCATTCTCCGGCCATTTTCAGAACCCCATGTCAGCCAGTATACGTTATGTGTTGCATACCTGTGCTGCAGTCTCAGAACACCCTGGTCTGAAACCTCCCATCTCGACAATCCTCTGCCGAAGAATTCCAGGTAATCGTCTCCGTCGAAAAGTCCATCATTATCCAGGTCATTCACAGTTACAGCTACTTCGGATAATTCATGGGAATCCTCCGGCTCATCACTGAACATCAGACCCGGGCCTGTGAACAGCCTCAGAGAGGCACATGGAGAACCGATAATCTCACAACCGACATCAGCGAGATCGTTGCCCGATACAGTGTAACCGCCGGTATTCCCTATCGCTATTCTAGCCCATGGTTTTCCCCAGAATACACTTTCCGCAGTTCCATCAGTACTGTTTCTCCAGAACAGGCAATCCTCCGGGGCTATAAGCCTCAGCAGAGGGTTTCTCTCAATCGAGATGCCTCCGGGTACCGGATCCCACTGCAGCTGAACATCGATCCTCGAGGCGTAGCTGCTGCCGCTTTCTCCGGCAACAGGAAACACCGTGATCATAGCCACACGGGTTCCCGCAAGGGGAATAATGCCGCTGAGCACTACATGTCGGTCTTCGGGCGACACAGGATCCACATCGACCTCTCTAGCAGACAGACCTTCTCCTACTATTAAAGGAGTTCTTGCCTGATCAGAAGTAATACCTGATGGTCTGTACGAGGTTGCCGAATAGCTTAGTTCGGGTACAACCCCATCGGGGACAGGGATGAAAAGAGTCAGTGATGGACGAATGGGCTCACCAGCCGCGAATCTTACAGGTATTCCATTGAAAACAGGATAACTGCCGCGTTCTGTACTGATAACAACAGGATCTTCAAAGGTCAGTACTGTACTGTACCCTCTTGAGGGATCAGTTGAAACAGATGCTGTTAATTGTGATACGGATACACAAAGC
>CAZUYF010000248.1:0-1225 GCA_964624675.1 uncultured bacterium | reverse complement strand
TCTTGAGGGATCAGTTGAAACAGATGCTGTTAATTGTGATACGGATACACAAAGCAGAATTAAGGGTATCATTCTCCGTATACCGCCTTAACTATTTCGGGAAGAACTCTGCCGGCCGCTCCGCGCAGGCTTAATGTTCCATCCAGTGATGAGAGGGGGGTTTCCTCAGGATTGATCTCTATAACTTTTACGCCTCTTCGCAGAGCGATCAGAGGAAGCGAACTTGCGGGATACACAACCATGGAAGTTCCAATGACCAGCATCAGATCACAGCTGTCCGCCAGTCGAAATGCCCGTTTCAGAACCTGCTCGGGGAGCTGTTCCCCAAAAAGAACAATGGCAGGCCTCAGGATGCTTCCGCATGAACAGCGAGGTGGAAGCTTCTCGAAAAGATCAGCGGTCATCTGTACACCGGGAGCACCGCACGAATCGATGCAGGATGCTGTTCTGAGATTTCCGTGAAGTTCAATGACATCCTCTATTCCGGCTTTCTGATGAAGTCCGTCAACATTCTGCGTTATCAGTGGAAATATCCCCTTTCCATGCTGCAACCTTGCAAGGGCATAATACCCTGCATGGGGTTCAAGTTCCTGGCAGGCTTTCAGCCTTTCTCCGTACCACTCCCATACCAGTGCGGGATTCCTCCTGATACCCTCAAGCGAAGCGAGGTCCTCGGCCCTGTACTCCTTCCAGAAGCCGTCCTCTCCTCTGAATGTTCTTACTCCGCTTTCCCTGGACATCCCGGCTCCGGTTGAAACAACCAATAATCCGGCAGCTTCTATCATGTCCGCCGCTTCTGCAATAAGATACCCGGGCGGTAATTCTGTTATTACACTCCCCATCTAAACTTCTTCAACGCCCCCTCACCACGGCTACAATGTCGGTAACTGAGCGGGACGCGCCACCAGGGGTCGAGAAGTCGATTCTATATATGTATGCTCCGGACCCAGGCTCATCGAGATCCATATCAAGACCGTTCCATAGAACCTGGTTGTAGCCTTCATCGCAGGTTACGGTTGAACGCCATATCGCCCTTCCTGCAACAGTATAAATGGTAACCACAGCTGTACCGGCAGAAGAGGTCTCGAAATTAAAGCACCTCTGTCCTTCCCCCGGATTGGGGTACACGAATACCGAAGAGAGGAGGTCGGCAGCTGCCCCGGTCACTATAAAATCAAGTGTATCCCTTGCTGTATTGCCCATTCCATCCCAGACGGCCAGGATT
>CAZUYF010000247.1:0-3112 GCA_964624675.1 uncultured bacterium | reverse complement strand
CGCTCTCAAGTTCCAGCTGTGTAACCACATTTTCGTCACCGTAGAGATACGAATCCGGCTTCGTTTCGACCGCGCCGGTAGTGATTACGATTATCCCGTGTTCGTAGTCTTCCGTTTTTCCGGTATCATTGTTCTCGATCGATGTAAGATAGTTGCCTATATAACCATCGATGTCAGAAACTCTGGAATTCAGATATACCGTTAATCGCGGGTGATCTTCTATTTTTTTGATCAGTTCGTCAAGATATTCTTTTACCTTATGTCCATCAGGTTTTCTCATGAGACGCCTGAGATTTCCGCCCAGTACCTTATCTCTTTCAACCAGAGCAACTTCAAAGCCCTGGTTTGCTATGGATAATGCCGCCGTCATCCCGGCCAGGCCTCCGCCCACGACCAGCCCCTTCTGGGTGACATCCAGAGCTATGGTATGGAGCGCTTTCAGCAGGCGGGCTTTTCCCACCGCTATTCTGGTCAGGATCTTCGCTTTTTCAGTTGCCTTTGCGGGTTCAGCGCGGTGCACCCAGCTGCACTGGTTCCTTATGTTGGCCATGCTGAACAGGTAGCGGTTAAGGCCGGCTTCCCTGATGGTTTCCTGGAAAAGCGGCTCGTGCGTACTTGGAGAGCACGAGGAAACGACCACTCTGTTGAGTTTGTATTCGTCTATCAGCTCTTTCATCTTCTCCTGTGTATCCTGCGAACAGGTGAAAAGATTCTCTCCGGCGTATACAACGTCCGGTAGTGTCTTCGCGTAGGCTGTGACAGCGGGGACATCCACGATACTTCCAATATTGGTTCCGCAATGGCATACGAACACACCGATCCTGGGTTTTTTACCGGATACATCTATTTCCTCGGGATACTGCTTTTCTATTATCTCCAAACCCCGTACATCGGAAAGGATCTCGGCGGCGCCGGCCACTGATCCGGAAGCCTGAATCACGGTTTCAGGAATATCCTTGGGAGAGACCGCTGGTCCGCTGACGAAAATACCTGGTTTCGTGGTATTGATGGGCGACTCATCCGAATTATCGATGAACTCATATTCGTTCAAACGTATTCCGAGTCTGTCCGCTAATTCATTATTGTTCTTTCCAGGCGCGAGGCCAACTGAAAGAACTACAAGATCGAATCTCTCCAGTGTAACCCTGCCATCTTCGGTTACGAACCGTACCTCAAGATCTCCGGTATCGCCTATCTCCCTTATTTTACTGACCCGGGACCTGACGAATTTAATACCGATCTCTTTAGCCCTCTCGTAATATTTATCAAAATCCTTACCGAAGGCACGCATATCCATGAAGAATATCGTCGGATCAACGGTATCGACATGCTCCTTTGCTATCATCGCCTCTTTAATTGCGTACATACAGCATACGGAAGAACAGTACGGCATATGGGAATCTTCCGTTCTGGATCCGACGCACTGAAGCCATGCTATTTTTGTGGGAACACTGCCATCCGATGGGCGCTGAAGATGCCCCTCGAAGGGGCCGGATGCCGCGAGGATCCTTTCGAACTGTATACTGGTCAATACATTAGCGTATCTTCCATAACCGAATTCATGCAGCGGAGACGGATCAAATATTTTCGAACCGGAAGTAAGGATTACAGCCCCTACATTTATATCCTGTGAAACCTCCACCTGATCGAAATCTATGGCATCGGCAGCGCAGACCTCCTCGCAGATTCCGCATTCTCCGGTATTCAGGTGAACACACTGAGCAGGATCGATACATGCATGGTTCGGAACAGCCTGGGCGTAGGGTATATACACTGCTGAACGGTCTACCAGACCCGCATCGAATTCGGACTTGATCGGTATTGGCCTGTTTT
Source organism: uncultured bacterium (assembly GCA_964624675.1). Taxonomy (GTDB): domain Bacteria; phylum Fermentibacterota; class Fermentibacteria; order Fermentibacterales; family JCC-6; genus Aegiribacteria. The sequence goes on along the minus strand of CAZUYF010000247.1, from coordinate 1,279 downwards.
CAGTGATCTTGCTGAACTTTATGCCGTTCGCGACCGGGCACACGTTGTAGCAGGCTCCACATGTCTGGCACTCATCAGATGTCTGATCGAAGGCGGGAGACACAACTCGCTTGCTTCCTCTGCCAGAAAATCCGAGGACTCCTTTTCCCATCCGCTCTTTGCACATTCGCACACATAGGCCGCAGAGAATGCAGTCCTCGTTCTTCGGTTCTATCCGCGTCTGAGTTATGCCCATATCTTCGGCAAGACTTCTGATTTTCTCGGAATCAGGGCACCGCGCGAGCAGGAGCTCCATCATGATCTTACGATTTTTCAGAACTCTTTCCGTATCTGTCTTTACAGTAATGCCTTCCTGCACGGGATAATTGCAGGATGTCTGAATGGATACTCTTCCATTCTGCTGCACCTCCACAAGACATAGACGGCAGGCACCGTAGGGAGAAAGCGCTTCATGGTAGCAAAGAGTAGGAATTGCTATATCGAGTTCTTTGCAGGCTTCAAGAAGAGTCGTTCCCTTTTCGAATTCTACGGATCGATCGTCGATTGTGAGTTTGATCATTTTGCTTTCCATGCCTTGCTACTCCACTATTATCGCGTTGAATTTACAAACATCGTAGCAGAACCCGCACCTAGTACATTTATCGGAATCGATTGTATGCGGCTCTTTTACTTTTCCGGTTATAGCGTCTGAGGGGCAGTTCCTCGCGCAGAGGGTGCATCCTGTGCAGGCATCAGCATCGATCCTGTATACTACCAATGCTTTGCAGACATGCGCTGGACATACAGCTTTCTCAATATGTGCGTCGTACTCATCCCTGAAATACTTTATTGTGGAGAGTACCGGGTTTGAGAGAGTCTGACCCAGCCCGCACTGTGAGGAGTCCTTAACAGCCTCTCCCAGTTCAAGCAGAAAATCGACATCTGAAGGCTTGCCGTCACCTGTGGTAATCCTTGAGAGTATTTTAAGCATCAGCTCGCTGCCTTCTCTGCAGGAGGTGCATTTGCCGCAGGATTCGTCATTTGTGAATTCGAGGAAATACCGTGCTATATCCACAACACAGGTATCCTCGTCCATAACCACCATGCCGCCCGATCCCATGATTGAACCCGCTTCCGCGAGCCGCTCATAATCCACGGGCAGGTTGAGAAGCTCAGAAGGAATGCATCCGCCCGAAGGTCCTCCTGTCTGAACAGCTTTGAATTTCTTATCGTCGGGGATTCCTTCGCCGATTTCGTAGATAATCTCTCTGAGTGTTATCCCCATCGGCACTTCTACAAG
>CAZUYF010000246.1:0-3114 GCA_964624675.1 uncultured bacterium | reverse complement strand
TTGGTCTCTTCCTCCGAAACGCCGGATTTGAAGTTCTCGATCTCGGCAAGGATGTACATGCCGATGAAATCGTATCGAAGGCAGTGGAAACCAGCGCAGACATTATCGCTCTGTCTGCACTTATGAGCACGACAGCACCTGAGATGGAGAAGGTTATTTCTCTTGTGAAATCCAGAGGAGTCTCCATCCGCGTTATGGTTGGAGGAGCTGTACTGACCGAGGACTACGCAGATTCAATAGGAGCTGACGGGTACGCCAGTAATGCGTACGGCGCAGTACAGACGGCATCAAATCTTATGATGAACGATGAAAGCTGATTTCAGTGTAAGGCCAGAATGAATCTACAACTACTGACTCACTTCCAGCATGTAGACTTTCTGATAACCATCGGCGGGATCCTCCGCATAGGCCAGGATTCCATTACCGTCAATGTAAAATCTCCATGAATTGCCGTCCGGATGATCTCCTGTAACCTCAGCGATGTACATCAGTTCACCGGAGCTGCCATACACGCTGAATGTAGGCACGTTGGGTCCACCGTGCTGGACCCAGATGTTTCCCTCTCCATCGATTTCAAGGCCCCTTATCAGAGGTTTGTAGGGGTCAGGTTCAATTGGAGGCATCTGATCGTTTCCCATGGCTGACATTTTAGCTGTCAGGATCAGTCTTTCCATCTCTATTTCTTCTTCAGTCCTCAATACAGGCTCAAGATCAAGCTCGATACGCCCGGTTTCCTCTCCATCGGGACCGTAGATGATAACCACTGCTTCCTCGGTGGACCTGGGTGCTATGTAAGTGTTTCCCGAGAAGTCGGCAGCCACATCGTAACCGTACCAGACAAGTTCGATCTGTGAAGCCATATCAGCAGGATCGAAGGGTGGCGTATCTTCAATATAAGTTATCAGGGGTTCTTCATCACCGCAAGCGTACTTTGCTATACTTACCAATATCAGCAGTTCACCGGAGGAGGTATCAAGATTGATATCCTTCCTGACGTAGAAGCTGTCTTCGGCACCTTCAATGCAGGTAGCAGGAGTTCCCAGCGAAGGCATTGAACCGAGCCATTCACCCGTGTAATAATCGAACTGGTGCACTCCCAGTATCTCACCACCGTCACCGGTCAGAATAAGATGACCGTCCTCTGAGATTCCCAGGAATGCGATGCTCTGAAGCTCTCCTGGACCGTTGCCCCTTCTCCCTATCTGCCGCAGGTACTCACCCGCAGGAGAATAGATTCGAATGCATGCGAGAGCGCAGTCAAGCACGGCAATATTGCCGTCGGGACCGTATGAAAGCCCTTCTATTGCTCCCATAACGTAAAGGGAATCACCCATTTCGATGCCTATGGAATCCACAGGTACAAGATAGACTGTGGGAACTGCGGAAGTAGTCTCATCCGTAACGGAGCCGGCAGTCTCTTCTCCGCCGCAGCTTATGAAAAGAACCATCAATGCGATTGCTGCCAGAATTTTCATCGCTTCCTCCCTGTAAATAATTCAGAAGCCATACTCACAGTTCTATAATCCCGGATAGTATGACTCTCTCCAGCTGATAAAATACTCTCGTGTAAATATTCCGAAAAACGGATTTGTCAATAGTATATACCATTATATCTTAAACAGCTATAATAATTGAATCGTTTTTGTATTATGTGTTTCGTAAGTGTACGATGTTATGTCCGGCCCCGGGTCTCGGAGATGATGAGTCGGGCCAGGGACGAAGAGTCGTTCTGGAAATGGTGTCTCTCATAAGGGTGTATGATAATGACATCTCCTTCACCAACCATGTGCATCGCTCCGTCACCGTCCATTAAAAGAAGCTCTCCCTGAAGGATTGTTACTACGCGCTGGAAATCGAACTCCGTTCGCGGAAGCCTTCCTTCAGGTTTGATTGTGAGTAATCTGACGGTAAGGCCGCCGCAGCCCTGGGCCGGTCCTGCCAGAATTCTGGAAATCACGTTCCTGTAGCCCTGCCTGGATTCACGCTCGGCTCTTATGGAATCGGCTTTTCTGATAAGTGCCAGTTTCTACCTCCCCGGTCCGTACGTTGATGAAGATCCCACCGATACCGTCCATCTGCTGTGGAAGGCAGAAGACCACCCCCAGCTGACCGATGCTGGACCCATGGGTGTATCGAGCCCTGCTGCCAGCCCGGTTCCCCAGGTCCATTCGCTGTCCTTAATTTCAAATGGTGATTCCCAGTCGCATACAGCACCGGCCTCAATTGAAAGAAAGAAAGGCCCGTTCAGATCCCTGCGAAAGCGTGCAAGTCCCGCTATCCTCTGCCTTGACGGAAGAGAGTAATATGGCATTCCGGGGATATTCCTTGCTGCCGAGAGCCGGCATTCCTGCCAGTCCCAGGTGGTTCCGCAAAGCAGCTGCCCCCAGACGTTCAGAACCATCGTCCCCTTCCTGAGGAAAGGAACCGCACCCTCGAAATCATATCCCAGGCTCAGATGTTTATGTGTCATAAGAGGAGCCCACGAAACCCTTGTCTCAAATCTTATACCCGTATTCGGGTGTACCGGATTGTCCACGGTTTCGGTAAGGTGACTGAAAAAAATCGAAGCAAATCCCTCGAATTCACCGGACCCGTACCTGTGAGCAGTACCCGAAATACCAATTTCGTTAAGCCCTGACCAACCTGCGGAGAATCCGCGCGCAATGTCCCCGCAGCCTTCTGTCACCACCCTGTAGGACGAACTCCCATCTCTTTCGAAGGCCTTAACCTGCATCTGATAAGCAGAAAGTGAGTAATCGGCGAACCATTTTCTTCTTCCGGATGACAGGTCAAGAACCCGAAAGTCCATAAACAGATAGTTGTCTCCTCCCCCGGCATTCAGTATCAGGTGATCGCCTGCGTTCAGGAAATTCATGTGTCTGTAGGTTATCCTGCCGTCCAGCCCGAACTGGTTATTGTAGGTTATTCCAATGCCCACGGACGAGGGTTCCCGTTCAGTAAAAGTATAGATGATGATCACAAATCCCGAATCGGGAGAAGGTTCAAGAGTGTAATCTACCCTTTCAAACAGCCCGGAAGCGTAGAGCTTTTCGGCGGATTCCCGCAGATTCACAGCAGTTGCGTTCTCCCCTGGCGAAAGTATCATCCAGTCAA
>CAZUYF010000245.1:0-3123 GCA_964624675.1 uncultured bacterium | reverse complement strand
ATCATTGTCCAGGAAAAACCCGATGATGACTCGTCTCTTAAAGAATGGCTCTCATCCAAACGTAATAGTTCAGTAGGAATAACCGTCCCGAAAAGGGGCGGAAATCGTGAACTGCTGGAGCTTGCACAGAAAAACCTCGATCAGTTCCTTGTCAGATTGAGCTGGAAGCACCCTTCAACCGGAAAAGAGAAGGTGGGAGCAGCCCTTGAAAGCCTCGCTGATATCTTCAGCCTTGAGAAACCACCTGGATGGATAATCTGTATTGATGCCTCCACAATACAGGGATCATGGTCTGTGGCAGCAATTGTAAGCTTCAGGGATGGGTATCCGGACAAGTCGGGATACAGACGATTCTCGATGCCGGATGAGATCAGCAGAAACGACCCAGCCATGATAGCGTCAGCGGTTAAACGCTACCTCTCATCACTTGAAGATGAACATCCCGATATCTTTCTGATAGATGGAGGGATTACCCAGCTGAGGGCCGCTACAGCAGCAGCTGGTGGAGCGTGGCAGAAGCTTATCCGCTTCGTAGCGATCGCCAAGAGGGAAGAACTGCTTATCTGCGGTTTATCCGAAAGAGAAATAAGGCTTCCGATGGATTCAACTCCCCTTACGTTTCTGAGAAGCGTACGGGATGAAGCGCACAGGTTCGTTCTTCACTACCATCAGCAGAAAAGATCCAGAGGAAGCCTGAGATCCGTTCTGGACGATATTCCCGGCATAGGTTCAACAACAAGGATAAGGTTGCTGACACACTTCGGCAGCGCTGAAAGAATAGCTGCTGCAACCGTTGAAGAGATCATGGAAATCCCGGGAATAGGTCGAAGCAGAGCTATTCAGATAAATGATCATTTCCTGAGGGAAAAGAAATCCCGCTGATTATGGAGACGGTCTCCAGAGATCGTTCTGGCTGGCAAATCTAATGAAATCACGCCTTTCACCGTAACGTTCGGAAATTTCCATATGATTGCGCCTGAGATTGTCATTCTCAAAACAAAATTCCAGTATCATTGAGGCGTTCGCTTCATTCCAGGGATCAACTATATGTCCGCGTTTCTCTTTGACCAGAGTCATGTAATCCCACGCTGCTTCCTGGGTTGCCCTGGAGCCGTAATAATTCGATTGCCACAGGACTATGAGTCTTTCCCAGCGCATCCTCTCGCTATCTGGACACTGTCTCACACCTTCCTGCAGCAGTCTTAAACCCTCTTCCTGGTACCCCAGATTAATGGTGAGATGATAACCTCCGTTAATATAAGCTTCGGCAAAAGAGGGATCCAGTTTTATTATGAGCCAGAGCTGAGGGAGGTAATCCGTAGCTGTCATCCATTCATTTCCCTGGTACATCCATATATGATGGTACCGATCAAGCTGGAGCCAGAGAAGATCGGCGAGGATACTCCCTATTTCATCCAGGCCGCTTGAAACCACTTCCGATGCGGCTTCGTTCTCCCATGCAGTTTCACCTGCGATTCTACCGGAAATAACCGCTATGGTTAGAAACAGAACAGCAAGCAGATACAGAAACCATCTCTTCATCACTGGCGCTTTCTCCTGTACCCTGACACTAGAAGTACGGCTGCTGAGAGAGAAAGAAGTATTACGATGTCTCTAACCATCTTACCCCAGATGAAGCTGGCTGCCCATGGCTGGTTGAAAAACCAACCTGTACCGTGGTTTCTTACACCTTCCTCATGGACATGTCTGTCGCTTCCGGAAGTTTCCAGAGCATCATGCTCATCTGATTCCTCATGTATCGAGCCCGGGTCAGCAGTATCCGTTTCATGTTCAAGCTCTGTATGAGTATGTTCCGCATCTTCATTCTCACACTCATCACATTCATCATCATGATCGGTACCAAGGTATTCAGGAGTGGCAGCATCTTCTATGTCATAGTCCGTTCTGCATGCCATTGAGAACAGCACAGTTGTTATAAGAGCAGCAGCGATCCATCTCATTTCAGATCCCTGTTTCTGAAGACCGCAAGAGCCAGAGAAAGCATGAAAGCCATGTAAGCCAGTCCGTATAATGTCGCGAGAAGGAAGTACAGGCCCGGAATATCCATTCCATGGGCTATCGGATCTTTGATGTGGAATACATCCATATGGGGCAGAAACAGCCTCAGGGTTTGCATGAGACCTGGAGCCTGCGGAAACAGTTTTACAAATCCGGAAACGGAAAACTGGGATACTATGAACAGAAGAACGGTAAGCGGTGCGTTAAGCGGAGGAGATGTCCAGAAACTGAAAAAGAAGACAACTGCAAGAAGGAACCATCCTTCCACCAGCAGAAGAACTGTAGCGGGCAGCATATCAACCGGAACATTATGCCCGTTCATTACAAGAATTATCATGAGTCCGATGCAGCCCGTGAGCATTGCCGCGGTTTCAACTATGGCAGCCCCCAGAAACCTTCCCATGAGGTACTGTCCCCGGGAGAGTGGTACAGCGATGAGAGGCATAACAGTTTTCTTTTCTCTGTCTCTGGGATAGATGTTGGAAGCCAGTCCTATAGCCAGGAGAAGGGCTCCGATCTCAAGTCCGAAAAGACCAAAATCGATTAAGAATCTGCCCTCGTTGGAAACTCCGTACGAAGGTATCTGACCAATACCGAAAAGGGCGATGAGGATCACAATACTTATACCCCAGATAGTTCTCCTTCTGAGAAGATTTCTAAGTGTCATCAGAGCGAAAGTAAAAACAGGTTTCATCTCGCAACTCCGGTTGTGGCCGAAAGGAAGACATCCTCAAGGCTCCTGTAAAGAGGGTTCACGCTGATGATACTGTATCCTTTTCCTCTAAGATCATCTATAGTGTTCTGGAGTGATGCAGCGTGAACCTCAAGTTCCAGCGGTTCCTCGGATACACTGTACGTAATTCTATAATGGTCCTCGGTGCGCATGAGTTCATCAAGCCTGCCTTCGATCACCTTCTTCCCCTGTGAGAGGATAACCGCCCTGTCACATATGGTTTCTACTTCTGAGAGCAGATGGGATGAGAGGAAAACCGATACACCGCGCTGGTTTTCTTCGAGGATAATATCACGGAATTCCTTCCTGGCAACTGGATCCAGCCCTCCAGTGGGCTCATCCATGATCAATAGCTCCGGATTGGATTGAAG
>CAZUYF010000244.1:0-3150 GCA_964624675.1 uncultured bacterium | reverse complement strand
CGGGGCTTCTGCTGGGTCCCTCATGCATTGGACTTGTTCATGAGGACCTTGATGAAACCCTTGCCACGATAACAGAGGTTGCCCTGGCACTTATTGCCCTTGTTATCGGAAGTGAATTCAGTCTGAGAAAACTCAGAGCCATCGGCAAACCGGTAGTCATTATTACTCTGTTCCAGCTTGTAGGTGCTTTCGTACTTGTAACAACAGGCCTTGTTATTGCGGGAATGAGGCTGGAATTCGCAGCAATTCTAGGAGCTATCGCGTCGGCAACCGCGCCTGCGGCCACTGTTGCGATTATCAGAGAACTTAAAGCCAGGGGACCATTTGTTGACTATCTGTATGGAATCGTTGCGCTTGATGATGCGGGATGTATACTTCTCTTCGCGACGGTAACTGCCATTGCAGGAAATTTCCTTGGTTCAGCCAGCGGTTTGGCTGGTTCGGTTTTCCATGCTTTCGTTGATATCATCTCATCACTTGTACTAGGGGCTGTTGCAGGATGGATACTGCATCTTCTGACCCGAAGAAGGAAAAGAGTCAACGAGATCCTCATAATATCACTGGGATTAATACTCATTCTTTCTGCGATCTCGAACAGTTTCCATCTCAGCGCGCTTCTTGCCAGTATGGCCGCAGGTGCTGTCCTGGCAAATCTTTCGAGGAAAACACTCCGCATCGTTAACGCCCTTGATTTGATTTCTCCTCCCCTGTACGCAGCTTTTTTTGCGATTGCAGGTACTGAACTGAACATAGCCGTCCTGACCTCACCACATATCCTGCTGATGGGTGGGATCTTTGTTCTTGCAAGAGCTGCCGGGAAGATTTTTGGAGTACATGCTGGAGCAGCTGCAGCTCATTCTGATCCTCTTATAAAAAAATATCTCGGCTACGGAATGCTTCCACAGGCAGGTGTTGCTATTGGCCTTGTTCTCTTTCTTGATACGATGCCCTACTTTGCATTTAATCGTGAGATCACAACCACCCTTATAAACATAGTATTGTTCTCAGTACTCATTAATGAACTTACCGGACCACCGCTTTCGAGATACGCAGTGGTGCACGGCGCTAAACTGGAGTAAATATGGATATTTCAAAATACCTGCCACCTGAATCCTGCACGATCAAGCTTCCGGGAAAAACAAAAGAAGAAGTTATAAGCAGCCTTGCAGGGCTACTCGCAGCATCTCCGAACGCTGCCGGAACCGATCCGGGAATAATCGAACTTGGTCTTCTCGAAAGAGAGAGAATGGGGTCAACCGGTTTCGGCAATGGAATCGCGATTCCCCACTGCAAAATTTCCGGAATGAAGGAATTTGTCCTTGCCCTGGGTGTTTCAGTTAAGGGTGTGGATTTCGACGCCATGGACAATAGAAATGTACATATTTTCTGCGCGATAGTAGGTCCCCCTGACGAGCCGGAGATGCATCTGAGGCTGCTTGCAGCAGCCAGCAGAGTACTTGGCGGTGGCAAATCCAGATACGAGATGCTCAGCAGTTCAACCTCCTTCGCCCTCAGGGAAGCCTTTCTTTATCATGCCGCTCCGGCAACTGCCCTCGATTCAAGCAAGGATAAAACCTTTAATAAGCTACTGATCGTAGTAGTTCAGGAAGAGGATATCTACAACGACATAATTGAGCTCTTCCTGGAAATGGGCCTTCCAGGTGCCATTACGCACGAAGGGAGCCTTATGTCTCAGATCCTTTCGGGAGCACCTGTTTTTGCGGGATTTCTTGATGTACTCGGCAGTTCCAAGCCTGAGCCAAGAACTATTATGGCACTCGTTCCAGGCGAAACGCTTAACGAAATAATAACTTCGATCGAGGAGATAACCGGAGATTTGGATAATCACCTGGGAGCATGCATTATTGTACTGTCACCTGACGTTGTAAGAGGATCACTGGAAACTGTATAAAGCAGATTAGAAACTAATAAGGAGCTGAATTATGGCTGATTTATCAAATAAAATGGATGATCTGTTCGGAAGAATCAGGGAGAATAATCTGTGGAGACAGAGGAAGTGCATCAACCTCATTCCCTCTGAAAATACTCCCAGTCCACTTGTTAAGATCTGTGAAATATGTGATCCTGCAGGCAGATATGCCGAGCATAAAAGGATGAAGGGCAGAGACGTCTATTTCTATCACGGAACCGATTTCATCAGAAGAATAGAGGAAGAAGCTGTAGAAGCGATAAAGGAATATTTCCAGTGTTCGGAGGCCGAATTAAGAACAATAAGCGGACAGATGGCGAATGCGGTGATATTTGAAGGAGTAACCAAATTCGTGAACAGGTCTACTCCCGATGGTACATTCAGAAAGCTCAGTGCCGTTATGAATAACGATCTGAGTAAAGGAGGCCACCTGTCCAGCCAGCCATTCGGAGCACTTTTCAATTTTGTTGAGATCGATCCTGAAACCGGTAAGGAGAATTGTGTCAACTTCCCGGTAATGGAGAGTAATCCGTACAGGATAGACGTACCGAAGATGCTTGAAACGGTGCGACGGGTCCGCCCGGAACTTGTTATTTTTGGAAAGAGTATGTTCCTCTACCCCGAACCAGTCAAAGAACTTGCTGATGAAGTAGCTGACTGGGAAGACAGACCGGTTATCATGTATGACATGGCTCATGTCCTCGGCATCTACGGAGCATTCCAGACTCCGCTGGCGGACGGAGCGGATGTTGTAACCGGATCAACCCACAAGACATTTTTCGGTCCGCAGCGTGGAGTGATTGTCAGCAACATGGCGAAGAAGACTCCGCTTCGGAAACTCTGGCTGGATATCACGAGCAGAGCATTCCCCGGCAGCACCAGCAATCACCATCTTGCCACCCTTCTGGGCCTTCTTGTTGCTACTACGGAGATGAACGAGTTCAAGGATGAATATCAGAACAGGGTTCTTTCAAACGCGAGAGCCTTCGCAAAACACCTGGCAGATAACGGTCTTGCCGTGGAAGGTGACCCTGCGGACGGATACACCCATACCCATCAGGTGGTTATCAGGGTAGCAGAACATGGAGAAGGATCCTTGATCGCAGACCGCCTTCAGGAGAACAATATCATAGTTAATTACCAGGCTCTGCCGGACGACAAAACTTTCCTCGCCTCAAGCGGTATCAGAACGGGTGTTTCCGAGATGACAAGGTTCGGGA
>CAZUYF010000243.1:0-3154 GCA_964624675.1 uncultured bacterium | reverse complement strand
CTCTGAAGCAGGCAAGGTAATGACTTATATCACGGCCGATATATGCGTACTGAAGGTTATCAAGAACTTTGTAAGCGCTGTCAACGGGACTGTGGTACTGAGGGGGTGGAGGGCCAGGAACTGTTTTGGGAGAGAATGGGTTCCAGCATCCTGAAACGATAACAGCTGTAATAATGGAAGATATAATAAGTGTATTTATTCGAGTTTTTCCGGACATAATAACCTTTTTTTCCTTACTCATAAGAGAATGCACCTCCGATTCATATGGTATTAACTCCACAATAGGAAAATTGTTCCTGATCGGCCTTTCGTCAAGGATATTGAAATCAGTTGACGCTGGCATCCGCTGTCGTCATTTTCAATCAGGAGGATTCATTGATTAATATTATTCTTTGTTTGATAATTCCGCTTTTCGGCCAGATTTCTACCGTGGATCAGGCTATCGAGTTATATCTCATGGGGGATATGAACAACAGTATTGTAGCTCTGGAAGATCTCATGGCCGGGGGCACACTGTCTCTGGATGAGAAAATCAGAGCGTACCACAGACTGGGCGCTGCCTATTTCGGAATAGGAGATCAAGCCAGAATGGAATCGGCATTTTACAGCCTGCTCCAGCTTGACCCCTATTACGATCTCGGTCCATGGGAGAATCCTCAGCTTCGAAGTCTACTTGAGAATATCAAGCAGGAAAGCATGTCTACTGTTCTTGTTCAGGGCTCCCCAGATGGAGCTCTGGTTTTCATGAACGGTGAATACGTTGGCTCAGCTCCCTACATCAAGGATAATCTATTAAGCAACCGGACATACTCGTTCACCATTATTGCGGATGGTTACGAAACTGTGGTGCAATCCTGCACTACACTTCCAGGACAGCTTCATACATTGGCTTATCAGATGACACCCGTTTCCTTATCAACCGAAATCGCCGTTCTTGATACGGCAGGTGCCGGTGGAATATCCGACCCGATAACGGTCTCTTCACAGGGAACTCCAGCATCATACAGTCAGGGAGTGCATCCGGATTTAATTCAACCGGATACGTCAATCACCGTCAGCTCTTCTAACTCGGGAGCAATTACCATTGATCAGCTTAATGCGCTTCTTCACGGCGGCATACAGATGACATCCCTCGGTGGTGTCGGTCCTCTGTCAACTGATGGAGGGGATGACGAAGTAGCCGGCATGAGTCAGGGACTTGTAGGAGATCTCAACGGGTATGCAAATTCAGGGAGCACTATCGAAACGGCATCCGAAAACCAGGCAAGGATGGTTTTCTCAGATGTGAACATAGAGACGGAAAGCGTACTCCAGACAGATCCCGGATATTCGTACAGGTCCAGAACCGCAAGCGAGGTGAGGGAAGTACTGACATCCAAGGAAAGCGCTGTAATATTCATTTACAACAAGCATCTCAGGGCAGATCCTCTGCTTTCCGGTACAGTTCTGATCGAAATGATGATTGAACCGAGTGGCCGTGTTTCCAACGTTTCTATCCTGGATTCAACAACACTGAATCCCGCATTCGACCTTGAACTCGCCTCAATAGCGGGAACGTGGAGGTTCGGAGCTGTGGATGAAAATGAAGGACCTCTTCCGGTAATATACCCTTTCCATTTCTCCCGCTGATCTCCCGGGGCAGGAGTTTAAGCTCCATACCAGCTGCAATGAAGCGGTAAGGAAGATCACGATGAAAAGAACATGGAGGATAGTTTGAGCGAAAAAAGAGTGGTCGAAATACTGAAATCATGCGACGCCCTGCTTGAAGGACATTTCAGATATACATCGGGCCGCCATGGAAAGCAGTATTTTGAAAAGATCCGCATTGTTCAGGAGCCGCAGTTTGTTGACGAACTGGGCAGGATGATGGCTGCAGTGATGGATGACATAAGAGAAGATATAGATCTAGTATGTGCCCCGGCATATGGGGCTGTAGTTTTCGGATTCGCGACTGCCCTTCATATGGGGAGAAGCTTTGCCTTCCTGCAGAGGGACAGCGCCGGAAGAATGTCTGTCAGATCAGGTTTCAGGGACATTGTTCGGGGCAGCAGGATACTTCTTGTGGAAGACGTCTGTACTACGGGAGGCAGTATCGCCGAATCGATTGATACACTTAACTCAGCGGGAGCGGAAGTCGTTCAGATCGGTCTGATAGTAGACAGAACTGCCGGTAAGCTGAAGTTCAAATCCCCATACAGAGCTCTGCTCAGCGTTGAGGCAGTCAGCTGGGATGAAGAAGAATGTCCTTTATGCAATGAAGGTATTCCCATAACGGTACCCGGTTCATCCGGTAAGAAAAGTAAGAATTAACCGGGAGCTACTCACAGGACTTGACCAGATTTCTTCCCGCCTTCTTTGCCCGGAACAGAGCTGAATCGGCAGCGGCTATCATTGAAAACGATTTCTTTTCTGCATTCGCAGTCGTGCTGCATCCAATACTGCAGGTAATTCTCAGGTTTTTAATTTCGTTGACGATCTGAAGAGTCTCGGTTTGCATTCTTATACGGTTGCCGATTGTGATACATTCCTCTTCCTCGGTTCTTGGAAGAACAATGAGGAATTCCTCACCTCCGTAGCGACCTATTCTGTCAAAAGATCTGCAGCTCTGAGTTAGAAGGCTCGAGAATCTAATAAGAACCTCATCACCAGTCTGGTGACCATAGGTGTCGTTCACTATCTTGAATCTGTCCAGATCCAACATCAGAATGCTCGTTGAGGTGGCATCTCTCCTGCCTCTGTCAAGCTCTATACTCAATTCCTTGAGAATAGCAGCATGGTTCAGCAATCCAGTAAGGCTGTCGGTCCGGACAAGATACTTAAGGCGATTATTAAGGTCTATCAGCTTCTTCTCCAGCTGCGCGGTTCTCACACCGGCACCAATTCTGGCTTTAAGTTCTACCGAGTCAGTGTTTTTTGAAATGTAATCGTTCGCACCGGCTTTTAGAGCCCTGCTGATGTCATCCGATCCTTCCCTTGCGCTGTTAATGATGATATAGCAGACATTCTCATTACCAAGCATTCGGATTTCCCGACAGACTTCTATACCATCCATTCCGGGCATCATCCAGTCAAGCAGAACTACGCAGCATTCCTTCTGTTTAATACTCTCAAGAGCGTCCGTACCGTTGTTTACAGTTATCGGGTCGTAACCGAG
>CAZUYF010000242.1:0-3157 GCA_964624675.1 uncultured bacterium | reverse complement strand
GCGGGTTCAATACCCGACAGAATCATCTATCGCGTATCAACGGCTGAAAGCCTCCGTTGAGCCGATCCTTGATGATCCAGTCCGGTGAAGAAACTCAGTAATTCGATAGATCAAACAGGCAGTCGTCAGGAACCACAACCATGTATCCGTTGTAGTCGTCCACCGCTATGACACCCTCGTCATAAACAGATGGATTTATCTCAAGGGACTCCGGTGTTTCGGTAATCCTGAAGATCTGTCCGTCAGGCGTAGCGACATAGAGGTCTGATTCGGTTATCTGGTGTCCGTCGTCCTTGGAGATGCAGTAAACCACTCCTTCGGGAACAGGGCACCAGAAGGGCTGCAGCCCCGCCTCAATCTCTGTCACCGATCCATCCGGCAGATGCATGGTGAAACCACCACTAACAAGGGGAACAACAAGGATGGGAGTGGTGGGAAGGTAGAATGGAGCCATGGAGCGCTTCTCCTCGACGAGTTCAGGTTCGAAGTTTGATACCTGTGCGCTCCAGACTCTGTCCTCTCCATCCACCCAGGCCACTCGCCCTCCGTCGGCACTAACTGCCAGCTGGGTAGTACTCACAGGCAGGTAGAGATCATTGAAGTCCCTGAACAGAGCTCCCTCCGAGGAGTACCAGAGACGGCCGACTCCATCCACCACTGGATTGCTTATGTCATCTATCCGGTACCCGTCAATATCATGGAGTGTCTCGCGGTCGAAACGGAACAGGAAAGGACCTGAATTCTCAGCAAGTACCCACAGGTCACCCTGTAACGGATCTGCTGCGATTGCTCTGAACCAGTCGATCTGTAATTCCTCCGATGTAAGGTCCAGAACCGACTGTAGATCACGATCCAGCACCAGGAGCCTGCTCCCCGCCTGACCTATTGCGACCACACCCTCGCCGAACGGGATTATCTCGGTGGCATAGAAGTCCTCTGTGCCTTCCACAGGCCATGGAAATCCTATTAGAACCAGAAGGAATATCATAGGAAGACTCCTTTCATAAGGGAACTTAGGTCAGATGGTGTTTTTTGTATAGAGGTTGTGGTAGTGACCCTTCTGCTTCATCAGGCTGTCGTGGGTTCCAGTCTCAACGACTCTGCCTTCGTTCAGGACGATTATCTTGTCCACGTTGCGTACAGTGGACAGACGGTGGGCAATGATAATGGTGGTTCTGTTTCTGCTCAGCCTGAACATGGCTTCCTGGATAAGGCTTTCAGATTCATTGTCCAGTGAAGAAGTTGCCTCGTCGAAAATAAGCACAGTGGGGTTCTTGAGGAAGACACGGGCAATGGATACCCGCTGTTTCTGACCTCCCGAAAGCTTTACTCCGCGCTCACCAACATACGTATCAAACGTGTCTGGAAGGGACATGATGAAGTCGTATATGTTGGCATACCTGGCTGCTTCTATCATATCCTCTTCGGTTGCCATGGGTTTACCGTACATAATGTTCTCTCGGATAGTGCCATCGAACAGGAAGACATTCTGCTGGACGAGTCCGATGTTTTCTCTGAGAAATTGTTGCTTCAGATCCATGATATCATGCCCGTCAAAGATGATGCATCCTTTTTGAGGTTCGTAGAACCGGGGGATAAGGGAGACAATGGTACTCTTACCAGCTCCTGATTCACCCACGATTGCAATGGATTCCCCCTCTTCTACCGTCATGGATACATCCCTGATGATCCAGTCCGGTGAAGAGGAGTACTTGAACCACAGATCATTCAGCTCGATTTTACCCCTTATCGGATGGAAAGAACTGGCATGGGGCCGGTCTTCTATATCCGGCTCTATATCCATGATTTCTGTAAATCTTTCGAATGAAGCAGCGCCCTGGTGGAACTGTTCCGTAAAGTTCATAAGTCGTTGAATAGGTTTCAGTATGATGTTAACATAGAGAATGAAGACAACGATATCCGCAGGGGTTATCCGGTTTTCAAAGTATAGCCAGGCTCCTCCTGCAATAACTATGAGGTAATACATGTCTGAGAGGAACTGGAAGACGGAGTGAAACACTCCCATAATGGTATACATCTTCTCTTTAGCCATTTTGAAGTGTGTGTTGACGGTATCGAATTTCGTCATTTCCAAATCTTCATTGGTATAAGATTTTACTTCGCGTATTCCCTGAACCGAGTTCTCCACAGCGCTGTTGATGTCAGCAATCTTTTTCCGGACGTTGCGAAAACCCTTTCTCATTTTGCCGCCGTACTTTACTCCCCAGAGAATCATTATTGGGAGAGGAATCAAAGAGATAAGGGCTAGAGTAGGGTTGAAACTGAACATGAAGTAAAAGGAACCCACAATCAGAAAAAAAGAAAGAATAATATCTTCAGGTCCGTGATGGGCAACTTCTGCTATGGTGTTAAGATCATTGGATATACGGGACATGATATGTCCTGTTTTCGTACTGTCGAAATAGTTGAATGACAACTTCTGGATGTGACGGAAGATCTTCTCCCGCATGTCATACTCCATCCTCACACCGAGGATGTGCCCCCATTTCATGCGGATGAATTCAAAAACCATTTTTGCCAGGTAGATAAAAATCATCAATGCGAAATAGATAACAACAGCTCTGGCGTTTCCATCGGGAATGTAGCTGTTCAGCAGAGTTCGCACCATTGAAGGAATAAGAATGGCCAGACTAGAGGACAGAAGAGCAACTGCTATGTCAATAAAGAAAAGAATCTTGTGTGGCTTATAGAATGAAAGAAATCGTTTTAGCATGAATACTCCATATCCGAATTGGCTGAAGAGGAATAGGGAATATACCGTTTCCCATTTCTATATGCATAATGATTATAGAGTATCACCGCTCATCTGCCAGCAGTGAATATACCGCCTCATCCACCAGCCCCTTCCCAGGCACGAAAACATACTGACGCAGGATTCCCTCATGTTTGAAACCAAACTTGCCGGCAATGACTGCACTGCCTGTATTGTCCGGGTGACAGCGCAACTCGATACGATTTACTCCCAGGTCGGAAAAGGCGTAATCGATAATCCTGGAAGTAACCTCAGTAATCAACCCTCTGCGGTGGTAATCCCTGTGCAGATCGGCCCCCAGCTCAATACGCCGGTTCTCTCTGGACCAGTAATGGAGTGCAGCAGTACCTATCATCCGCGACTGATTTTCCTTCAGGAATACAC
>CAZUYF010000241.1:0-3191 GCA_964624675.1 uncultured bacterium | reverse complement strand
TGGATTCCTCTATCGGGTAATCAAGACGGATGGCATCCCGTACAAAGGTGAATCCCGATATTTTCACTTTCTTATCCAGAATATTCCTCCGGTTTATGCTTCGGGAAACATATAACCTGTGTTGCCGCAATTCAAGGCTGGGTATAAGTAAGGTAAGGGGCGGGAGAGATCCCGCCCCTTCCTTGCTGAATCAGCTGAGATTACCAGGTCTTCTGGAAACTGAGCTGAACCTGAATGGAACCGGCCCCATCGGGTGGAGCCTCGATATGCAGCCCTTCAAGAACTTCGCTCAGGTTATCATCAATATCACTGTCAAGACCGCTGCCGATCAGTGAAACGCTGATTACGTTTCCGGCGCCATCGACCTCAATACTGAATGTGACCATGCCTGTTGGCCACAGGTTTGCGTCATCAATTTCGTCAAGACAGTTCTGGTACACTTCCGTCATATCCGCGAGGAGTTCCCGAACAGCCGAGCGAACCACCGATGGAAGCAGCCCCAGTGTGGGAGAAGCGGATACAAGGCTGACAGTGCCGAACCAGGCAGTCTGTTCATACTCGTAGTAATCAGCGCTGATCTCTTCACATGCATCGTATGATGTACTGCCTCCCATACCTACGGTGGATACAGGTGCCCCAGCGGTTCTGAAGCTGGATCCAGTGGAGTTATACGATGCTTCCCCTCTTGCAGTACCGAAAACACCTTCGTACGAGACACCGTCAGGCATGTTAACTGGAACCTGGACCGTTACCGGATTACCATCAGGGTCGGTTCTTATCTCTTCGCATACCGCAACGAATGAAGTGTATTCACTCATTATCTGATAATCGAGAGCCGTGTCGGTTATCTCATCTATGATGTCCTGATTCTGCTCGATGTAACCGTAGGAATTGTACATCTGGCGGTTGAGATCGTGTATCTTCTTCCGGGCCCAGAGAGTGGCAATTACATCGTTGTCTTCCTGGTGCGAAGGAAGTACAACCTGAACATCTTCGTTCCAGCGTCTTCCTGCGATAGTACCTGTAAGATTTACTGTTTCGCTTCCAGAGCCATCGTACTGTCCAACGATTATGAGGGGCTCTCCGGCGTACAGGTCAGGAATTCTGGAAGGATATACATCGTGAACATCAAGATCACCCCAGTCGATATTGATACCGACAAGGTAAGGATCGTTGATCTTCTCGTAGATCGCGCCTACCGCTTCGGTGGGATCCTCATTCAGTCCCACGTAGTAAGCATGCCCACGTCCTTCTTCAGCCAGACCTTCGATGAGGTATCTGTTGGGACTGGAGCCGACACCGACACTGAAGAGTCTGGTGTTTTCACCAAGAGTACTCTGCAGCTCACCAAGTATCTCCGCCTCGTTACCAATGAAACCATCGGTAAGGAAAATGACAAATCGCATTCTTTCAGGATCTTCAGGGTAACCAATGGCGGCCCTTACCCCTTCTATCATCATAGTTCCGCCGGTACCGCTCATATTGTTGATGAACCGTACACCCTGCTCTATGTTGCCCTCAGTGTTGGTCAGCGGGCTCCTGGACATGCTGCTTGCAACTTCGCTGAATCTCATGATCCCGAAGGTATCGTCTGGGTTCATTCCCTCCACGAACTGTCTGACGGTTTCTTTGGCGACATCCATCGGCTGGCCGCTCATGGACCCGGAGCAGTCAACAACAAAGAACATCTCTTTGGGAGTGATCTCATTTATATCAATATCAGCGTCCGGCTGGAGGATCAGCATGAAGTGGCCGCCCAGCTCACCATTATGCGAGATTACTCCGGTCTGTATTCTGTCAGATGCAGTTGTGTATCTGAGTACAAAATCTCTGTTGGGGATAACATCTTCATCTGTGAGCGAGATAGTTACATTCCCGGTTCTCCAGAGGAGATCAACATCCACTTCGTGATTAATCGACTCGAAACCCACTATCTCGATACCCGGGTTGATGGTGACGGAAAGTTCGATGTCATATCCGGTTCTGGTTCCCTCCGGTACGATCGGAGGGGTAATTCTATCAGCGTCTTCCACTGAAGTTGAGACTGTGTCAGTGTCAAATATCACTCGCAGAAAATCACCCGGTGGCACAAATCTAGGTCCTACAACCATCGGGAATACGATCTCGTATTCACCATCATCGTACTCCACAGGTGCTACATAACTGATCTCGATCACAATACTGTCACCCGGCAGGATATTCCCGACACTCTGCGTGAAGATGTTCGGGCGTTCCTGCTCGAGGAGACTTGCGGTCTGACCTGACTCGATCGCCTGCTCGTAGATCTGACGGGCAAGATCCCTTTCGTGGATTTTTCCCTCGATGAATCTGTCACCAATCCACATGTTCATCCTGTCAACCGCGCCGCTCTGTGGGAGAGGGAATGTATAGACAGCCTCTATAGGCTCATCATAGGGGTTCCCATAGACCTGGCGAACGGTCGCCCGCTGGAGATTCCCGCTAACGGTAATTTCCACATAAGTGTGCTCCAGAGGAAGTTCACCTATAACACCATCTTCTCCAACAACCTGCATCCTGCCTGTGCTCGATTCCTCCCTTGAATCTCCCTGGGAGAAGGTACTTGCCGCAGCAAGGATAAGTACTGTGATGATCAGATATTTCATTCTTTCAGACCTCCGTGTAATGGTTTACTGTTTCCGGTTCTGATACATTGAGGATCGATCAATTATTCCATCATCAATTGTTCTGTTCAGATAGCTGTGCCTTCAGCAATTCAAGGTTGCAGGTAATCCATCATACGCTTATTTTCCGTTTTGATGTTTTTCAGAAAGGCAATATGAATCTCTCTCTTGTTGTTATCACGCTGAACGAAGAGGACAGCATTCCTCGCTGTATCGGAAGCGTTCCCTTTGCGGATGAGATAATAGTGGTGGATTGCGGAAGCACTGATTCGACTGCAGAAGTGGCTGCGAGCTGTGGTGCAAAAGTGTTGTTCCATGAATTCCAGAACTTTTCAGCTCAGAAACAGTGGGCCATCGAGCAGGCTTCAGGCGACTGGGTAATTTCACTTGATGCCGATGAATACCTGAGCGAAGAACTATCCAATGAGATATCATCGATTGTAAAAAAAGAAACCGTTCACTCAGGGTTCAGCCTTCCTTTCAGAATTCAGTATATGGGCAGACTGATGCGCTTCGGTCCATGGTCCGGTGAGCGTCATATAAGACTTT
>CAZUYF010000240.1:0-3200 GCA_964624675.1 uncultured bacterium | reverse complement strand
TCTCCTTGAGAATACCAATGCTATTCTGGCGAGCGACAAGATCGAGAGAATAGAGGAGTCGATCCTGAGTAACTCCGCAAATCTTGATTCGCTGCTTATCACGTATACAAGGCTTGGAAAGAATCTGAATCAGCTTGTGTTGACTCTGAATACAATGGCGCCCGAGCTTGCGTTGAGTGTGGATTCCCTTGTTGTGGAACTGCACGCTCTTTCGGAACCTCTGGGCCGTTTCGTGTATAAAATAGATGATTTACTTATTAACAGCTCGGAGATGATGAACAATCTGTCCACCTTCCTGGAAGTACTGGGCAGAGACCCATCGGAGCTATTCATTCGAACTTCAGGAGAGGGGGTCTGGCAGTGATGCACAGACCGTTTGTTTTATTAATTTTGATATCTATTCTGATCTCATCCGCATGTATTACAGTTAATGTGCCTATTGGGGGCGATCCGCAGTCAGCAGCGACGGTATGGACGGTCGATCCGAGCAGGATGGAACCGTGGGCGGCTTCAACCAACCTGATCGTTCAGATAAAGGACTTTTCCTCGTCTCCGTCCGTTCAGGGAGTACAGATGATAGTTCTGAACGAAGATGGTACGATTAATAAAACCGCCACTGATATCTGGAGCAGTCGCCCCGTAGAGCTTCTTCCCGATATTCTTCACAGAGATATGATTTCAGCCGGCGCCTGGGGTGCTGTACTCCGAGCATCAACCTTGCTGCAGGAGAACCTTGTAGTTGAGGGCTTCGTGAGAGAGTTTGGCGGAAGGGTTGTACCCGGCGGATGGGAAGCTGTTCTGGATATTGATGTTACGGTGCTCGATGGAGATCATTTCGACCTTATTTTCCAGGAGAACTACCGTTTCCACTGGGAGCTTTCCGAACCGAGTTATTCTCAGCTTGCCGGGGCGATGAATGTCCTTGTTGAGATCTGGAGCGAGGAAGTCATGGGAGATATCTGGTCGGCGATGCTTCCCATTCGATAAATGGGACTCTTCGGCAGGAATAAGAAAAACAGCGATCCAGAAAAAGGAATTCTGTATCCGGCATCGGACGATCTTCTGAACTACATCATCGTAATTCTCGACAGCTGCCGATACGATACATTTATGGAAGCCAGGCCGCAAACCATCATGAAACTTGGTGAAACAGAGCAGCGTTATTCCTACGCATCCTGGACAGCTCCGTCTCATTACAACCTCCTGATGGGTCTCATGCCTCACATCAGTCCAAAGAATGTCTTCGCATCGGAATACTACAAGAAGGATTTTCTCAAGTTCAACGAGAGGCTTGGAGCAAAAGGTGTGGAATTCAAAAGCCTTATCCCTCGCCTCTACCTCCCGGATTTTCTGCGGAACTCCCTTGGATATATAACAAGAGCCATGGTTTCGCTTCCGGTACTGAACAGTCACACTCCGGTCAACAGCGGATTCGATTCCTGGAAACTCATGCCGGAGCATAACGATATGGCGGCCATGCTGGATTGCATGACCTTCAGTCCGAACAGACCCTCATTCTATCTGCTGAATGTGGGAGAGACCCATTATCCTTACGCGCTTCCCTCAGAACCGAAGAATGAATGGCCCAGGATAAGCGGTGTTCATGGAGTCTTCAAGCATCTGGACGATCATATTGTCGGTGGTAAACTGCTGAAGGATGAGGAATCACCCAAATTCTTTGATCAGGAACAGCTTGATCTCCTCCGCGCCCGTCAGGTAGATACAGTACGGTACCTTGATACAGTTTTTGAGAGGCTGTTTGATATCGTACCGAAAAATACTTACATAACCGTGACCTCAGATCACGGGGAACTTTTTGGCGAGAATGGTTATTTTGGACACGGACCAGTCTTTCACGAAAAAGTATTCCAGGTTCCGTTTCTGGAAGGCAGAATCCGCTGAGTATAAATCAAATTAAATAGAGAAGGTGGTATAATGTCCAGCCATTCGCGAAAACTTAAATTCAAGGCAGAGACAAAAAAAGTTCTTGATATTGTAATCAACAGCCTTTATTCACATCCTGACATTTTCCTGCGGGAGCTTATATCAAATTCATCCGATGCGCTTGACAGGCTCCGTTTCAAAATGCTTACGACTCCGGAGCTGGATGTCGACAGGGAACTGAGAATCGACATTCTGCCGGACGAAGAAAAGGGCATTCTCATTGTCCGTGACAATGGAATCGGTATGACCGAGGAAGAGATGGCGAAGGAGCTCGGTACAATTGCCAGGTCGGGAACTGGTAGTTTTCTGGAGGAGTTAAGCGACCCTGAAAAAGAGAAAACGCCCGAGTTCATCGGGCAGTTCGGTGTGGGTTTCTACTCCACGTTCATGGTTGCTGATAAAGTTGAGGTTATTTCCAGAAAAATGGGAAGCGGGGAGCCAGGTCACCGATGGACTTCTACAGGGCATGATACTTTTACCCTCAGTGAGGAGGAAGATATCCCTGAGGGAACCAGTGTTATCCTTCATCTGAAGGATGATATGGACGAGTACCAGAAGAGTTACAAGCTCCGGGAACTCGTACGGAAGTACTCCGATTTCATCTCGTATCCGGTCTACATCAAGTCGGATGATAACAGTGACTGGGAAAAGGAACCGGTGAATTCCCAGAAACCCATCTGGACCCGGCCCGAGGATGACGTTTCCGACGAGGAGTACAACGAGTTCTACAGGCACCTGAGTTTCGATACCCAGGAACCCCTATCGAAGCTTGTATTCCATGCGGAGGGCACGACCGAGTTCAACTCACTCCTTTTCATCCCCTCCTCGCGAACGATGGACATGCTCATGCCCGACTACAAAGCTGGCGTGAGGCTCTTTATCAAGAAGGTAATGATAGAGGAGGAGGCGGATGAACTCCTGCCAAGGTATCTCCGTTTCATCAAGGGTGTGGTTGAATCAAGCGATCTTCCACTGAATATCTCCAGAGAAACGCTTCAGGAGAACAGGACCGTCAGGATCATAAGAAAAGCCCTGACGGGCAAGGTTCTGGGGTGGTTCGGGGATATGCTTGAAAACGATATCGATAAGTACCGTCAATTCTTCACGAATTTCGGGGATATGATCAAGGAGGGCATCTACTCTGATACGCAGCACAGGGAAGAGCTTGCTGACCTCCTGCTGGTGTGGACTTCCCGAAGCGGAGATGATCAGAAAAGCCTCAAAAAACTGGTTGAGGAGCTTCCTGAGGATACAGA
>CAZUYF010000239.1:0-3206 GCA_964624675.1 uncultured bacterium | reverse complement strand
GAGGTGATTTTATATACTCAAGTCAATACGGATATCATGTAAAAGCTACTTAACTGTCTGGCAGTATTCAAATTACTTTACTTATTAATAACGCCTGAGTATAATCACATGAATCAAATCACTCACCAGAAAGCAGAGGTATACATTGAAAACAATCGCTGTTTTGCTTGTGCTGTTCAGTATGGCCACGGCGGAATGGATCGACTTCGGCACTTCCGATCTGGATCATGCCAGCCTGGAAGTGGTGGAGTGCAACGCTTCCGGTTTTGTAGTGGATATCATCCTTCCCGGATTCGGGAACAGCTCTTTTTCCGAGAATGGAATGATTTTCAATGCCATCAGCGTACCCTCCCTTACTCCATATGCAGATGCGGAGGGAGCACCAATGCTTCCAAAGGCATCCTTCATGGCTGCAATACCTGATTATCCAAATGTTTCCATAAGCGTGGAAGCACTTGAAACTCCCATCGTTATCGGGAACATAACTCCCTCTCCCATGCAGCCGATCCCGATTGAAAGTTCATACGATCCGGTCCCCTTCACTTACCTGCCGGAAGCCTACAGTCATGGATCGTATCCTGCTTCGGAAGCTGTGTTCGAGAACTCCGGAACCATTCGCGATGTGAATATCGGCAGGTTTACTGTGATTCCCTTCCACTGGGATGCCGAAACAGGCGATCTTACCGTTACCCCCAGGCTCCGTGTAACAGTGGATCTGGGCGGAAGCGTCAGCATCGATCCAAGACTTCAGAGCAGATTTTTCTCCAACACCTATAGAACCCTTATCAATTCGGAGATCCTGGGTGAACCCGAGCGAACGGTAAATGCGGAAAGCAGTGAACCCGTTAAAGCCTACAACATCAGACAGGCAAGGGCTATCACAGAGGCAGATCTTCTGATAATAGCCGGTGATGATTTTGTGGATACCATGATGGATGTTTTCATTGATGCGAAAATGGATCAGGGTTACCTTACCGCCATAGTTGCAGCAGGTACCTGGACTCAGACAGAGATCAAGGACTACATACAGGATGCCTACGATAACTGGGTCATACCTCCAAGTTTCATTCTTTTCGTTGGAGATCAGGATGACCTTACCAGCTTCAGCGCCCCGGGCATGTACAGTGACAACAGGTATGTCTGCATGGATGGATCCAGTGATTACCAGGCAGATATCTTCAACAGCAGGTTCGTGACGCCCACGAGCCACTACCCCATTGTAGAAGAAAAAATCCTTAAATGGCAGTTCGATCCCCTGATGGATGTTGATTTCTGGGGGAACGTTCTATGTGCCGGATATTTCCAGGCAACAAGCGGCTCAAGTACAATAGCTGAACGGTGGTTCTGCTTCACCTGCGAAACAGTCCGCGACACTTATATGAACATCTACGGAAAGACCGTTCAGAGAGAATACACTAAAAACACTTCCGCTTCTCCTCCCTATTACTACCGGAACAATCTTCCCAGTGCCGGCCAGGAGATTCCTGGTGATATTGTCTGGGACGGTGATGCTGCAGGTATTCTTGCAAGCATAAATGATGGAGTTTTCCTGGTTCAGCACAGAGACCATGGCAGCGTTAGCGGATGGGGAGACCCATATTTCGTTACATCGCACCTATCAAGCCTGACAAACGGTGAAGAAACTCCAATGGTAATGAGCGTCAACTGCCTTACGGGTAAATTCAGCCTTGACTGTTTTGCGGAAAACCTGTTCAGAATGGAAGGCGGAGCAGTCGGTGTTCTGGCTGCAACCGAGGTCAGTTACAGCTACTGGAACGATTACCTCTGTTACGGTCTTTACAAATCCTTCAACGATGAATACACCAGCCCCCCTGCGCTCTACACTGATCCCACAGGTAACTACCTCACCGGTCAGGCACTCATGTGCGCTAAAATTGAAATGGAAACATCCGCACCATTCTGCCCGTATCCAACCAACAGAGCAGAAACCGAGTGGGATCTTTTCCACTGGTTCGGTGACCCGACAATGGACATGAGAACCGATGTTCCACACAGTATTAACGTATCAGCTCCTTCAAGCCTTCCCGTAGGTTCCACACAGGCTATTTTCTCGGTGAGTGATACGGAAGGTTCTGTAGAGAACGCTCTTGTATGCATTTCGCATGACAGTCTCTGGGTAAGCGGTGTCACCGACACAACGGGCAGCGTTACACTTACTTTCGATCCCATCGGAGGTTTAAGCGATATATGCTGGATGGTGACCACACATAACGCACTTCCCGAAGAGGGTGTTATTAACGGAATGGGAATAGGGGACAATCCAGAGGGAACTTTGACATCTCTTGTAGGATTACCTCATCCAAACCCGGCAAGCGGCAATGTTACCTTCCCGGTTACTCTTTCAGGCGGAGGCCAGTTCGAGATGACTATCTACGATACCGCCGGAAGAGCTGTTGATATTATACATTCCGGAGAACTTGAGGCCGGCTCTCATCTCCTTATCTGGAATACGCAGGAAATACCGCAGGGTATTTACTTGATCCGATCCGTCGACCCGACGGGTTCAATTACAACAAACAGGCTTGTTGTATGTAAATAATCCCTGTTAACTGAGTGAAAGGCGGAGCCTGCTGCTCCGCCTTTTTCATTCCGCATTTGAATCAGGAAGATATGGGCTGCAGGTGCAGCCCATTATTACAGATAGTCTCTACTGCTTTATTACAATCATATAGTCGGTACCGAAAACTATGGGTCTGGGAACAGTAGCACCGAACTCATTCATGGCCAATGTACAGGCGGTGGCTGTCGAAGTAAGCGCATATATCCCAAGGGAAGTTGTGCCGATCTGGCCGGTATCTGGACTGCTGCTGCATAGCAGGTCTATATGCTTAGGGATAACCGTAGTATTCAAAGTGAAAGAACCGTTCCATGTGCCCGATCCAGTCACAACAGTCCAGTTGGTATCCGCGAAAGTGAAGGTCAGCTGATAAGTGGAATCGTCAAGAACCCAGGTACCCTCAAGCTCTGTTGTCCATGGTGATGGACCAGTGGCGTTGGATCCACCGCAACCCCAGAACGCAACTGTTCCTGTAAGGACAGCAATCAGAATCAGCCACTTTATCTTCATAGTACCCCCTTCTGTTGAATAGCATTTACTTAAACTTGCTATCCTGAATCAGCACTAATTTCTTCTGGAAAACCTTCGAATAATTAGAATACAGCATTGATGATGATATTGTCAATAG
>CAZUYF010000238.1:0-3224 GCA_964624675.1 uncultured bacterium | reverse complement strand
TCTCCTGTGACAAATGCCTTTGTTTCAAGCGTTCCTCTATCCGCCCTTTCCGAAGCCACCATAACTACCGGCGGACTCAGCGCCCGTTACGGCAATGTAATGTCCGGTGTAGTAAATCTGGTCACCAGGGAAGGTGGTTCCAGCTACGAGGGAGAGTTTCACGTCCGCTACGGTGACATGACGGCATTCGGTTACGAGAATGAAGCCCGCAATTACTCCGAGCCCTCTGAGAATGATAATTATCGAAGTGACTGCATCAATTGTGAACTCGCATTCGGCGGACCTGAGCCCATAACAAGCTACTTACTGCCCGCCATAGGGATTGATCTGCCCGGTTCTGTAACATTCTTCGGAGCATGCGAATGGACCAGGAGCGGTTACAACCTCGAGGACAGCCGCGGCAACTGGGAGAATAACTGGCAGAACCTTCTCAATGGAAGCGGTAAACTTACATGGCGACCGACCGGGAGGACAAGAATCTGGGTGAACGGCCATTATTACTACAGACAGAACGGTTGGGATGAGTGGAGCTGGTCCTTGTTCGACCATCCCGCATATATCTCTGAAGAACCATATATGGCACAGAACCCGGACTACGCAATTCCCATCAGGTTCGAAGAGGATTACGGTGTTACTACGGGCCTTACTCAGATGCTCGGGGAGAGGTCATTCATTGATTTCAAGGTCAGCTGGAATCGTTTCTGTCAGTGGCAGCGGATCAGAGATGAAGATGGAGGATATCTCGGTGATGGGTTTTCACCCTCTGACTGGATCTTCTTTACAGCTATTGAACCAAGAGTAATCGATTCAACAGGATTCTACCATTCAGGTATCCATCCCGATGTATGGCTCGAATCAAGCAATTATGTTACTACCGGGAAACTTGATTTTACAAGTAAGCTGAACACTATTATGGAACTGAACACTGGACTTGAAGCCAACTACTACGATCTTTACGACTACAGCGCCTACGTTGAGAACTGGCTTACAACGTACGCAAGTCTCTGGAAAGCGTATCCATATTCCGGAAGCGCATATGCGGAAATATCTTCACGTTTTACCGGTGGACTGGTGCTGAATGCCGGTCTCCGTTTCGACTATTTTGAACCTAACGCTGAGCTTGTTTCCCCTGATAATTTCGAGCTTCATGCCGCTTCATCAAAGTATCAATTCAGTCCCAGAATAGGAATGACCAATCCTGTATCGGACAGAGATGTATTCTTCTGCACTTACGGTCACTACTTCCAGATGCCCAATATGAATCAGATGTATTTTGGAACGGATTACAACGCTAATGAAGCTGCCACTATTGTAGGAAACCCGGATCTTGATGCACAGCGGACCCTGAGTTACGAAGCCGGACTGAGACACCGTTTCTCAAATAATATCTCAATGGCTGTGTCAGGATTCTACAAGGATATCACCGGGCTCGTGAGAACATCAAGCCATTACGATCAGAGTCTGGGAGAATTCTTCCAGTACAGCAACGACGAAAGTCACGGCACGGTTCGCGGCATGGAGGTCACTTTCCTGAGACTTCCCGGAGATTACCTTTCAGGAAACATCAATTACGCTTATTCGGTTGCCAAGGGGAGGTACTCCTCGGCTACTTCGCAGTTCGAATACTCCTCGCTGGGTGATACCCTTCCTCCTACGGAGGATAACTACCTCGACTGGGACCAGCGGCATACCGCTTCAGCACATCTGAATTATGCTGTCCCCAGGGGAAGCGGCCCCCGGGTCTTCGATGTGTACCCCATAGAAGGTATTGAACTTGCTATTGACTGGGCTTACGGAAGCGGTTTTCCATACTCTCCTCCTTCCGGGGCATCCGTGATACCAAGAGTTAACACTGAACGCTATCCCTGGACTATGCAGACCGATGCGAAGCTGTCACGGCGTTTCTGGGTGAACCCTCTTGAATTCAGAGCCAGCATTACCATCTTCAACCTTTTCAACAGAACTAATGTGGACAGGATATTTGATACAGCCTATTACCAGAGCACAGGAGAACCCGGAGGTATAATGGGTAATCCGGGTGCATATTCTCCGGCAAGGCATTTTCTGCTGAGTCTTGATATATACTTCTAGGAATTTTGGAGGAATAATCAATGAAGTCCGTCTACATTCCCTTTACAATACTGCTCATGGTTGCCCTCGGGTGTCACGAGGTTATGGAGTTCGGAAGCAATGATCAATCCCGTATTACATTCATCCGCTCTTCCGATTTTCAGGTGGAAAGATCCATGGGCGGTCTCCAGCAGGGGAGAGCACTTATTTCCGGCGGGTCGAATGAGCTTATTCTTCTTTGCGCCGATGGAACTCTCAGCAGGATAAATTCAGACGAAATGACCGTTGATACTTCGTATACTATTGGAGGAAGCTCCGGAGCAGGATACGGTGACGCCGCAATCGCCACCAATGGAAACCTCTACGTACTGGGTCCGGGATCGCAGGTCATTGAGGTGAATCTTGCCGCCAATTCGGTTGAAGATCAGTTCGCCCCGGGTTCAAAACCCGGTTCGATCTGTGCGTCTTCAACCATGGGCAGACTCTATTTCACGGATTCTGTTGAAGATTACATCGGTGAAATATGGACCAGCAACAATCATACCGAGTTTACCAGCAACACAATATATCCCCTTGCCGATATAATGATCGAGAAAACGGGCGGGCGTCATATAGTTGCTGTCTGTTCGAATGAATCCGGCTCAATCTACGGTATCTGGCTTGATCTTTCAGAATCCGCAAGGCTTCTGTCAGTCTCTGCCGGTTCTCCATGTTCCAGCGTTCTTCCCATGGAACAGGATTCGGTTTACATGATATGCTGTCCGGAGTGGACCGATTCGAACGGGTATGTATTTTTTGTTCAGGGTTACGTTGCCCCCGGCATCACCACCCGGGTTGATGTAGAAGGACACCCGATAGAAATGTGTTACAACGATAATACAGGGTATTTGGGAACTTTCTACGTTATGAGCAAGACCGAATCGGGTAATACAATAATAACCGTAATGGAGTTTCCTTTTTCCCATATGGAACCTGAAGTGGTTTCCGTTATCAGTATCGATGGATATCCCAGGGATATTATTGCACCATCTTTCGGAGAGTATCTGATGGTCCTTACTTCGGACTAGTGACAGGGTACTATTAGGGAGCTGTTTCTTCCGCCATCCATTCGATTGCGTATTCAAGGACAGGATCGTGCCCGGCCAGAAAATCGG
>CAZUYF010000237.1:0-3228 GCA_964624675.1 uncultured bacterium | reverse complement strand
CCCATGT
Source organism: uncultured bacterium (assembly GCA_964624675.1). Taxonomy (GTDB): domain Bacteria; phylum Fermentibacterota; class Fermentibacteria; order Fermentibacterales; family JCC-6; genus Aegiribacteria. The sequence goes on along the minus strand of CAZUYF010000237.1, from coordinate 3,221 downwards.
TCATAGGCCGATACAAGCAGCCACTCGCCGTAGATGTAGGCATAGGCCTCCTCCACCTTTTCAAACGGGAAGGTGAAAACCGCGTACTCACCACCGGGGATATTAAGCTCCAGCATTCCCTCCGGGAGAGAACCGGACATATCCGATTCAACGCAGGCGAGGTAGGAGAACTCATCGCATATTTCATCGTTTCCCCAGAAAACTCCGTATGCATCGTCGTTCATCTCAACTCCGGGGATTTCCTGAATCCTGGGAGTGAATTCCTCCCAGAGAGCCATTATTTCCTGGGAGTCCGAACTGTGGATTTCCAGTCCGATTACGGTGAAGCTCTCAATGGTTACGATTTCGACCTCTATCACGAAGCTTTGGTCCACGTCTTCGGCAAATACATGAGTGATTGAAAAGAGTATGAGCAGCGCTGCTGTTATTCGTAACATTCCTGAATCTCCTTTCAGGGTAGGTCGCATTTCTGCGTTATCATCTGCCGAGTAATGCTCTGATAAATGCGTTACCCTCGATCGTTCCGTAGCTGCCGCTTTGGGTGCTGGTTTCATCGTAACGGGTGACATCGTCGGGATTCTCTCCCGGATGATATATAAGGAACGGCACCGGGTCATGGACATGGGTTCTGACATCGCAGGGGGTTCCGTGGTCCGGTGTGATGGCAATAGCCACTTCTTCCTTCATCTTATCCGTTTCCTCTATGATGAACCTGACTACTCTTCTGTCTAGATACTCGATAGTTTTTATCTTCAGGTCCACATCACCCTCATGTCCCGCCTCGTCTGTTGCTTCAACATGAAGGTAGACGAAATCGTAGTCCCCTCTCAGCGCATCGATAGCTGCCTGAGCCTTACCCTCGTAATTGGTATCGTAGAGGCCGGTGGCGCCTTCAACCTCTATAACATCCATCCCCGCGTAGATGCCAAGACCTTTCACCAGGTCCACTGCCGAGATGACAGCGCCTTTAATACCGTACAGTTCGGTTAGAGTTTTCATCTGTGGTTTGTGGCCGGGAGACCAGAACCAGACTGAATTGGCAGGATCCTTACCTTCAGAGATTCGTTTCAGGTTGACCGGGTGATCCTTCAGGATCTCCTGCGATCTCAGAATGAGAATGTTCAGCAGAGCAGCCGTCTTATTACCTTCTGGTTTTGAAGTATTTATCATCACATCACCGAAATCCGTACCGGGAACATCGTGAGGCGGGGTACAGGAGACGGCATCGCTTCCATCTTTAAGCACAAACAGATGTCTGTAGCTCACACCCGGGTAAAATTCCATAATATCGGATCCCAGTTCTTCATTCAGCGTTTCGATAAGCTGATGGGATTCCCCGGTACTGATATGCCCTGCTGAGTGGTTCTTTATCTTCCCGTTCTCGATGCAGATAAGGTTGCATCTCATGGCAAGATCCGAGTATTCCAGTTCAACTCCCATACTGGCAGCTTCAAGTACCCCCCTGCCCTGAAACACCAGAGCGGGATCGTAGCCCAGTACAGAAAGGTTGGCCACTGCACTTCCAGGAGGCATGTCAGGCTGCACAGTTACGAATTTTCCGCATCGTCCTCTGGCGCAGAGTGAATCAATATTCGGTATGTCGGCAACCATGAGCGGTGTTTTTCCGCCGAGACTCTCGATGGGGCGGTCAGACATCCCGTCTCCAAGAATAATAATGTACTTCATGATACTCCTTTTCTCCTCTGGAAGATAACTCTGCAGCCCGGTCCAGCCAATTGAACCATGAGGTTCGATCAGAAGTCATATTCTTGAATCGATACCGGTTGACCTGTCTCTCCCCTCGGTGTAATCTTGTAATGGTTGAAAAATATGAAGGGAGCGGTTTCTCATGAGTTGTTGCAGATCCCGAAGTATTCTGTGTCGTATTCCGATTGTTCTTTCAATTCTCCTGTTTCCTGCAATGCTTCAGGGACAGACCTATCCCGAAATACAGTGGTGGTTCGATCTGGATGCCCCCTCATTCGGTTCAGCTGCCGTTGATGACATCGATGGTGACGGTCTTCCCGAGATAGTCTTCGGAACGTATTTCAACGATGAAAGCTTCCATGCCTTGAACGCGGAGAATGGAACTGAGTTATGGAACTTCTATACCGGTGGCTGCAACGATGCTTCGCCTGTTATAGCTGATGTGGACCTGGATGGGGAGTTGGAAGTGATCGCCGCGGCATCGTCACCTTACCATGTGTACTGCCTTGATGGGGCTACCGGAGCTGTTGAATGGTCAACATCCACGGGCTATCCCAACTGCATCGATTCCCCTCCGGCTGTTGCGGATATGGATGGGGATGGAAAACCCGAAGTGGTTCTAGGTACATTCAACGGCAACGTATTCTGCTTAGACGGTGAGAACGGGAACATTGCCTGGCAGTGCAACCTCGGAACCGCCAGTGCTATACAGACCTGTCCCAATATTCTGGATGTTGACGGTGACGGAGATCTGGACGCAGTGGTGGCACAGTGGAACGGAGATAACAGAATTTATGCTCTGGAGGGCATTGACGGATCCATTCTTTGGTTCTCGGATCTTCCCGGAGATTACATGTACCATGGAGGCTCCTTTGCCGATGTGGATGCGGACGGAAAACCTGAAATAGCAATAGGTTCATACGATCACAGCATCTATCTGCTCAACGCCGAGGACGGAAGCCTGGAGTGGAGCTACTATGCCCCCTACTACGTGGCTGCCCCCACTTCCATTGCCGATCTGGATGCTGATAACGATCTGGAAATCGTTTACACTTCCTATAACATAATCGGAGTACTGGACCATATCGGTGATCCTGTATGGAGTTACACTGCCGGTGGAAGCATGTTCAGAGGAGCGGCACTGGCAAATATCGACGGAGACACGATTACGGATATAGTCTTCGGTGACGATAGTGGAATCCTCACGGCCCTGCGGGGAACATCACCGGACATAATCTGGGAAATAGATCTGGAAGCGCACTACGGGAACACCTTCAATATTGATAATGCGCCTGTGATAGGTGATTTTGACGGTGACGGGAAGCTCGATGTATTCGTGGTCGGAGGGTATGGTACATCCTCCACACCAGAGAACAATCATGGGCGCGCATACATGCTTTCCGCGGGGGATGGTTCGGGACCGGGATGGCCCATGTTCAGGCATGATATCCGTCGCAGTGGTTGTTTCGAGGGTTCCGGAACAGGTATTGAAGAAGCGGATCAGCTGCCTTTAC
>CAZUYF010000236.1:0-3238 GCA_964624675.1 uncultured bacterium | reverse complement strand
TTATGTTCATGCTGCTGCTTGCGATACCTGTTTCTCTTGCCTTTGCCTTCGGACGCTACAAACTTCTTTCTGTAGAGGCGAAGTTGAAGCGGGGCACAAGGTTCATTGCAGTTAACTTCCTTCTACTTCTGCTGTTTCTGGGTTTCCTGTATGTTTTCGGTGAGTTGATACTGAAGCAGTTTGTAATTAACAGCCGTACTCCAACACTGATACTCGGCCTTCTTCTGGCGTTTATTTTCATGCCTACACAGAGAATAATTCGAAGAAGACTTGAAAAGTACTTCTACCCTGAGAGGGTCAGATTAAGGGAACTTCTGAAGAATTTTCTGGCATCGAATATCGTTCGCACTGAAAGTAAGGTCTTCTGGAAGGAACTTGAGGATAAACTGGCTGACGGATTGTCTGCCAAGAAAATATATCCCGTACTCAGGATGGCAGATAAGGATAGTTTCGCTGTGGAGCATGAGGAACCAGCCCCCTTTGATATAAGGGATGAAATAGTGAAACGTCTGCAGAATAAAAGTGACCCCATTCTGTATGACGAACTGCTGGCAAGCGGCAGGATCACCCTCTCGAAGGAGCAGGAGGAATGGTTCCTTCTGAGGAAAAGTGCAATACTCCTCCCCCTGACGACAAATACCGGACTTGTAGGTTTTCTTGTTATAAGCAGTAAGACAAATGGAGAAGACTTCACGGCAGAAGAGCTGGAATTACTGTCAACCCTCTCAGCTCAGACGGCGCTTGTCGTGGAAAACTTCGAACTTCTGGATGAGAAACTGATCAAACAGAAACTGGATGAGCAGATTAAAGTGGCAAGGGACATACAGAAAGGGCTGCTGCCCGGTAAAATTCCCACGAGACAGTGTCTTGAAGTTGAAGCTCTCATAAGATTCTGTCTGGAGGTTGCAGGTGATTATTACGATGTGATACCTCTTGATGATCACCGCACAGTGCTTTCAATTGGTGATGTTGCCGGGAAGGGTATTGGGCCTGCCATGCTTATGGCCAACCTTCAGGCCTCCCTGAGAACTACTCAGGCTATGGGTGTTTCTCTGAAGGACTCAGCATTTCAGATAAACAGGATAGTTTACGATAACACCTCGCCTGAGCTATTCATATCGTTTTTCATGATGTTGATAGACGTGAAGGAAAGAAGCATAAAATACGTGAATGCCGGTCATAACCCTCCCTTCATCGTCGGGCTGGATGCTCATGTGAAGATGCTTTCAGATGGAGGTATCCTGCTGGGCGTGCAGGCTGATGCGGAGTACGAAGAAGGAGAAGTTTCACTGAATCCCGGAGACATTCTTTTTATGTACACCGATGGTGTTTGCGAGGCGATGAACTGCTCCGAAGAGGAGTTCGGAGAGAATAGACTGGTGAAGCTTGTATCAACAAACAGAAGGCTTCCTCTCTCTGACCTCGTCTATCTTATTGAAAAAGAGGTTGAGGTACATCACGGATCAAGTGAATACGACGACGATTTTACGATTTTAGTTGCAAGATTAAATGACGATATTCTGAGTTCCAGTTAATCAGACAAAATTTCTTAAGAGGAGATTCCTATGATCTGGTCAATGATTGAAATGACCATAAAGTGTCCTGAATGTGATGCTCCCGTTCATGTCGATGGACCATACAGGAAGGTTTTCTGCAGAACATGCCAGTCTGATATTGAGTTTCCCGAGGAGGTCTGGGGGGATCTGGTAGGGGATATAAAGGGGGAGATCGCTGAATTAGAACCTGGCGAGGGTTCCAACAGTAATATCTTCGGTCATTTCAACATGACCATGACTTATGGAAATCTTGCTCCCTCTTGCAGTAAGTGCAAGCGAACTTTCAACATTGAAGAAGATTACAACGGTACCGACAAATTAACCTGTCCTGACTGCGGTACTGAAAAACCAGCATTTGCTGCACCGCAATGGTTAAAAAAGGTTATCAAGGGAGCATCTCTTATAGCTGGTGCGTGGCCGGATTTGAGTGATGATGAGCACAAGACAGTTTCAGAGCCCGTTGCTTTCAGCTGTCCCCAGTGTGCCGGTTCACTGATGATAGACGGGAATGAACGTCTGATTCAGTGTGAATATTGCGAGACAAGGGTTTATCTGCCTGATGATCTCTGGCTGCAGCTGCACCCCGCGAAGAAAAAGACCAGATGGTTCATCGGTTTCGAATAGCTGGAACTCAGTACATTTCGTAAAGAACCAGCCTGCCGTCCAGTTTGCCGTTATGTAGAGGGATCTTGATCGAGGATCTCAGCCCCATACTCTTAATCAATTCTCTTTTCCCGAAGTAGATCCACGCCTTCGAACCAGAGCAGCGCTGCTTCAGGAAATCACCGAAGTCTTTCATGAACAGTTCCATATTATCGTTCTTCCGAAGCCGCAGCCCGTAAGGGGGATTTGAAACTATGGTCATGTTCTTCAGTGCATCGATGTTTGCATACGGATCGGTTTTCAGGTTGATCCTGCTTCCTGAAGGCAGCAGGCTGCAGTTGCCGGATGCTGCTCTGACAGCTTCTCCAGAGATATCAGAACCTGCAATCAATCCCTCCGGAAGCTCTCTGATCCTGGAGTTGATGGATTTCTTCAGACTCATCCACTGTTCTCGGTCAAATTCAGGAAGATTCTCAAATCCAAATCTTTTTCGGAGGTAACCGGAAGGTATGCGGCAGTACTTCATAAGGGCTTCGCAAAGAATGGTTCCTGACCCGCAGAAGGGATCGTAGAGGGGTGCTCCTCCGTCCCATCCGGAGAACTCAACGATGGCTGCGGCAAGTGTTTCCTGCATAGGAGCTTCTACAGATTGCTTCCGGTAACCACGCCGATGCATAGATCCTCCTGAAGTATCGAGTCTGATATAGGCCCGGTTCTTCTGTATCCGGAGACCGATCCACAGGTCGGGAGCGATAGTATCAACATTCGGCCTTCTGCCATAGCTGTCCATGAACCAGTCGGCAATGGCATCTTTCAGTTTTAGAGCAGCGTACTGCGAATGACTGATATTAGAACCGTGCACAGAGGAGAATACTGCGAATGTGCTGTCAGGGGTAAGGAATTGAGACCAGTCAATAGATTTTGCTGTACTGTAGAGATATCTGTCGCTGTGGCAATCAAAAGTAATTATCGGAGCCAGAATTCTTGAAAAGAATCGGGCCTGATAGTTGATTCTATACAGGGCCTCGAAATCGCATTGAAAAAATATTCCGCGGTATGCTGGTTTGAGTTCGGAGGCT
>CAZUYF010000235.1:0-3276 GCA_964624675.1 uncultured bacterium | reverse complement strand
GGCAGCGGGGGGAGTGATCCCCCCGCTTTTCTTCTAACCCAAAGGGGCTTACCGGCTTGAAAATCCTCTTTCATACGATAGCATTGAACAGGTGTGACCTTCTGAAACAGACCGTCGATTCAATTGATACGGAGTATGATTGGGACCTTCTGCTTCACTTCGTCTCAAAAGATCCGGAGATAACCGAGTACACTAGATCTGCGAAGATAGCTCCGAAGGCCCGAAGCGAATTCATCTGCAACATCGGATACAACATCGGTGTAGCATATTGTTTCAATGAGGCGCTTCATCAGGGATATGAAACCGGTGATTACGATTACGTGTTCCTTATCAACAGTGATATCCGCTTTCATCCGGGTGACATTGACGGAATGATCTCTCTCGCTGAAGAGTTCCCGGATAAAGCACTTATTACTGTGAGGGGAACTTATGCCAAGTATAATGAAGATTGGGAACATTCTCACGGACTTGCCGCCTGCATATTGATGCCGTGTGCATTCAGAGAAGTCGGCTATTTTGATGAGAACATATTTCCTGCGTACTTTGAAGACTGCGATTATTTCTACAGAGTACGGCTTGCCCGTGGCAAAGGATCCATCAGCAAAAACCTTTCTCTGGAGGATGTTGACAATCCACTTGCTGCCTGCCTGCTGACTGGAAGAACACATCACGAGGGAAGCAGTGTAATCTATTCCGATAGAAGGATTCGAAAGCTGAACTCATACTTCTTTGACAGGAACAAAGAGTATTATATCTCCAAGTGGGGTGGTGAAAACGATCATGAGAAGTATCAGATCCCTTTCAATAACTTTGATTCACTTGGAATTGATAATGAGAACAGGGCTCATCCATATGGAAACAAATTCGATAGATCAACAGAAAGAAAATTATACCTGGATTTCGCAAAGAACAGAAGATCTCTTCATTTTGCCCTGCTTAAAGGATACAATTATCTAAAACGATAAACGTCATTCATTGGTTGCTTTACCTTTATTTCTCAGAACGTTCCTGTATACTTTCATTGTTCGCTTCGCTGTATTCTTCCAGGAAAACAGTTTTGCCTGATTAAAACCTTTGGATATAAGCTGTTCCCTGAGGCCGGTTGGATCTATCACGTCCCTCATTGCCGAGGCAATCTCCTCCGCATTATGCGGATCAACGAGAAGTGCTGCGTCCCCCGCGATTTCAGGAAGACATGATGCATTCGAGGTAATAACCGGGCAGCCGCACTGCATCGCCTCGACTATTGGAAGCCCGAATCCCTCTGCGAGGGAAGGAAATACGAAAGCGGCGGCAGATGAGTACAGCTGGATAAGATCATCCTCCGATATTCCCTCAATCGTATGCACAGACCGATCCATCAGAAAAACCTCATTCTCTGTCTGAAAGTTCTCTTTATCTTCCTGACCTCCCGACAGGACAAGAACAAGATGGTTACTGCTGCGAGTAACCTCCGGGATGAGTGAATAGGCTTCTACCAGATTTGACAGATTCTTTCTTGGGTCAACTCGGCCGACAAAGAGAAAATATGAATATTCGGAAAGCTCATGCTTCCGGAGGAAATTCTCATCCGGCGCGACAGGTTTGAACGATACAGACGCAGCGTCATGAACAGGTACAATATCGAGTGTGCAGGAGGGATACCTCCTGTGAAGAGTATCCGCGACATACCGGGACGGAGTTATGATCGCATGTGCTCTTTTCAGCAGAACAGGAGTTCTGTTTACATACTGTTCTTCAAGATCCGTGTTTCTGTACTGCTCCAGAGTAATGGGAAAGATATCGTTGATCGTTGCAACGAAAGAACCTGGCAGCGCCGGTGTTCCGTATGGATCGGTCAGATGCACTATATCAAGCCTGCGCTCATGAAACCTCCATGCCGCTGAACCGGTAAGGATTATCAGTCGCTTTAGACTATCACCCAGCATTCTTGCATGAGGAAGACCTCCAACAATGGTTATATTCGGGTAATCTCCGAAGAACTTCTGAAGTACAGTTTTCTTTGAAGAACTGAACGTTGTATACAGAACAAATTCATCATCCGGAAACTCAGCAGCAAGAGCCAGAACCAGCTCTCGAGTGTAGGTTCTGATCCCGCTGTGCCCGAGAATATTGGTTGCGTCAAATCCTACTCTCACTCTTCCTCCCTTAATATCGACTGTATATGCCTGACACACTCTCAGAAATGCTTTGTAAACAGCATCTTAGCAGGTGTAAATGCCTTTCGGTCATCGATGATTCAGGATTATCATATATATTAGTTTCATACACTCGGAAATATATCATTAATGAAAAGGGGAGGATATCATGAAATATTTCTTGACCTGCATCTCGATTATTCTGGTTCTTGCGGCCGCAGGCTGCGGAAACGAGCAGCCGGATCCGGTAATCGATGAACCTGCCGAAGACACAGAAGTAACCCTTGAACTCCTGTTCGTCGACTCCATCGGCGTGGAACTTGGGGATTCAAATTACGTTCTCGGTTCGATAGAAGCCTCCTCTCATACCCCCGATGGCAACATCCTTATTCTTGACCGTCCGGCTTGCTGTGTGCGTGAGTACACGACCAGTGGGGAATTCGTTCGTCAGTTTGGCCGCAGGGGTACCGGACCGGGTGAGGTTATGAATCCATTGTCTATGACCCGGCTGACGGATGGACACATCGTGATTCTTGATATGCAGACCGGGGGCCTGCATACATTCACCCCTGAAGGGGAGTGGCTGGGAGTAACGGCGGAAATCGTCAATGAACCTATCCTCTGGGTTTCTCCTGCGGAGTTGAACACATACGTTGGAACCAACAATACGTTCGACGTCGTGGACGGACAGCTGCTCGTAACAGCTGTCGTCGGTAAGTACGAATCCGACTCCAGGGAACCGATTATTACCTACTGGGAGAACACGTTTCCATTTGATTTCGTTGATTTCACAGTCCTTATAAACGAGTCCTACTTCGCGACCGTATTTACGTCAGACAGGGAAGGAAACGTCTTCCTCGCGAACAGGGACACGGAAGAATACCTGATCACCGGATTTGACGTGAACGGCGAGATTTTCGTCGAATTCGAACTGGACATCCCGATGACCGAGAAGAGTGAACAGGAGATAATTGAGGAAGCGGAGTTCTGGAATACCAGAGCAAGGAACATGGGGGCCAATGGACAGCTGAACTATCAGCCCGACCCTTTCCGATGGAAAATCCATTCCATGGGAGTAGATGTTCAGCAGAGGCTCTGGGTAAGAAGGGGAACCGAGGAAACACCTACTCTGGATGTC
>CAZUYF010000234.1:0-3284 GCA_964624675.1 uncultured bacterium | reverse complement strand
TAATACTCTCAAGAGCGTCCGTACCGTTGTTTACAGTTATCGGGTCGTAACCGAGGTCGGATACGACCTTTGAAAGAATTTTTCGGTTAATCGGATCATCGTCTACAATAAGTATCTTCATATTATCACCTTATCACCAATCGGTAGAATCAGCACCAATATTAACCGGTTAAGAGGCGGAAACAAGACCCATTCCAGTTATGTGGAATATTCGATAGGAATAATCTGGTTAGGGAACCTGATTGAAAAATGACGACAGTTGTCTGTAAAGTTCCGGGGCTTTCTTCTTCATCATTTCAGGTTTTTCGAAAAAAGCTTCAACTGAGCAGGCAAAGAACTCGGCCGGATTTGTTCCGGCGTACTGGCGCAGCATGGATTTCCCCTTATGAACTTTTTCGAACTCTCTTTGCATTACTTCTATCCAGGGTCGATATGCTCCAAGTGAGAGCTCATCAGGAACACCATCGGGATGATATCCGTCAAGCACATGTGCGAACTCGTGATACCCGACATTATAACCATCGTTATCATGCTGAAATCCGCGAAGGAGGTGCGGCAGGGAGAGTATCACGCTCCCCGATGAATGCACAAGTCCAGCAGCCGCTGAAGAGCAGCCCCGCAGGTCGGTCGAATATGAACCATCGGTCCTGAAACCTCCGGGATAAACTAGAATATCACCAAAATCCCTGTACTCCCATTCAGGTCTTTTGAAGACAAGACGGACTGCTGTAGCGGCAACGAGCAGCTGTACTTTTCTTGTGATCTCAACATCATCCACGCCGGTGATGGTATGTTCCTCAAGGAATATTGCTATGTCAGCTTCATAGGTCCGTTTGTCATCCTCGGTCATCGAGCTGTAAAAAGTAACGTATTTCGACAGAATACCCATGTCCTCGCTGCTGAGCGGATTTTCTGAGATACTTCTACGTCTTCTGTACTTCGGATAGTATATACCCAGATAATAAATGGTACCGACTGCGAAAATAACAGGTACAGCTATCAGCGCCCTGCGGGTAACCAGGAACGGAACGCTGAAAAGAAGGCAGGCCAGGAATGTTATTCCCAGCCTTGCTTCTATCTTCCTGCGTGGAAATATTTCCATGCAGCCTATACCTCTTTAATGAAATGCCGCTCTACGTGAATACGCTTCAATTCCATTTTGAATATTTCCCTGTCCGTCTGCTCGCTTTTAAGTTCATCATTGGCTTCAGTGAGTTTGTGTTTTTCAAGGCGGAAAGCTCTCCAGGCCTTGCTGTAGGCTTCCTTGAGTGCTACCAGCTCTTCAGGCGCAAGCTTGCTGTCCTCAGCCTTATCAGCGGCGTCCTTTGCCTTCTCAAAGGCTATCCTTGCCTCGGAGGCAAGTATGGTCTCTTCCTTGACTTCCAGTTTGAACTCCTTGATCTCATCTTCGCTGAAGCTCATTTCCTCCTTGATATCCTCTTCGAGTTCGTCCAGCAGGGGTGCCAGGAAATCTCTCATGTCCTCGATAAACCCACGGTACCTCTCGACAGTTTTCTTCAGTTTCTTCTCTCTGCGGATATTGTGTAACTGATTGAGTTTTTCCTGCCAGTCATGCAGCTGTCGGACGCTATCTACGAGATCTCTTCTCACAGCATTCTTGTAATGGATGTCCGTCTTAAGTTTTCTCTCGACAACAGAGTGTTCAGTCATTGATATGCTCCCTTAAATGTATTCGACTAAGTATTACGTATTCTTTGCGCAAGCCCGATAAATTGTTCAGAAAAGGCTTTCTGTCAAGGTTGAAGGTACGGGAATGATCAGAAGAATATTTCTAAACCCCCGCATGGGTCAAAGATATGGTCTCCTATATTGTTCTGGAGGAAGCTGCAGCCAATAAAAAGCTTCAGTGGAGCCGATGACCATGCAATACGCATCTCCCCTCTCTGAAGAGGCAGGCTTCTTACCCATACAAGCCTGTAATCAAGCGCAATACCGATGCGGTCTCCGAAGCTGTACTCTCCAATCAATCCGAATCCCCACCCGGCCAGTGTACTCCTTCCATCCTCCGTGGGAAAGGCTGCCTGAGCACCGAGCATCAGTTGAAGCGGTAAGTTGTAAACAAGCTGGGTTTCAATACCAGTGTAAAGAATTGAAAAAGCATCAAAATCCTCCGAATTCACTCTGTGGTACAGAATATCGAAAACAATGGGAGATGGAGTTCTGAACAACACTCCGACCATGTATCCGGGGTTATTTTCTGCTCCGGACAAACCGATCCTCACATTCAGCGCCACAGGATTACCCGTTCTTCCAAGGAAAGCCCTGACACCTCCCTTCTCGGCAGGATTGGAGTTGTACCTGACATTAACAGCAGTAATAATCCTGATGATGTCCCATGAATTGGAACAGCCGTTCAGGAAACATCCTGTGGTATCCTTCGATTCGTAATATGGATCTAGAAAAGAATCATCCTCCTCCGTATCCTCATCCCTGTCAGTTCCCTCTTCATCAGTGCTGACCTCAGCCTCCCCGGTATCCGGCAGGGGAGGGTTATCTTCCTCTCCGGAACATATTCCAGGCATGAGAGTCATCGCGGCGCTCAGCAGCAGAATATTGAGTATCATATTATCAGGTATTCTTCGAATCACGTATTTGTTCCGCATCCTTCTCAAGGGCAGCGTAACTGAATCTAATCCCCTCTGCCGGGTCGAACCCCAATACGTCAACAGCCTTCATGACAGCTTCCTCCGATTGTGCCTCGATCTCAACGAACCGGCCGAACCACAGTTCATCAAGACATATCAGGGCATCACCGATTCTGCATTCCCGTCTTTTTTTCTCGTACCTGTACACAACACCGTAACCAAGAAGACCGAAGAGCTTCAGCGCGTCCTCCTGCGAGCACTCCAGAACCGCTTCCTGCTCATGCCTGACTTTAAGGGCAGTCGCCGGGAGTGGTTTCTTCACCGTTACAAGGGTACCCCCATCACAATTTCTGAGACGAAAAAGAGTATCCATCATTCGCAACGGCCCGCCCATCAGGTCAAGTACCAGGTTATTCTCTTTGACTGGATCTCCCGGCAGGACCCCGCTGCTTTCAAGGCGGAGTTCCACGTCACGAAAATCATCTACCTTGAACTTCAACTCCATTTCAAGCAATGTTACGCCCCCTTCGGTTTAAATACTGATTGACCTTTGTACTATGATAACTTAAATTCCACCGTTACGGAGGACTAGTCTAATTGGTAAGGCAGCGGATTTGAAATCCGCCGGGTTTAATCCCTTGGGAGTTCGAGTCTCCCGTCCTCCGCCAAACCAAGTCC
>CAZUYF010000233.1:0-3332 GCA_964624675.1 uncultured bacterium | reverse complement strand
ACCCTGATAGAATAGAGAGAATGAAGAAGAGGGCATTTTTTAGATTCTACCTTCATCCCAGGAGAATTCTGCAAACCCTTAAAACAATTATGGGTCCGGGTAACCTGAGAAGAACCCTGATCAAGATCAGAAGGATTTAATTATATCTTCGTTCGAGTGACTGGAGGATAGGCTTGAGCAGAATACTGCTTGTCAACCCACCATCGGCAGTGGGTCTTTACAAAAAAAGTAAAATAAGAGTAGCAATAACGAGTGCGCCCTTTATTACCCTCGCTACACTTGCAGGAGAGCTTCTTAGGGAGGGCCACGAGGTCAGGATCGCGGATCTGATGGTTGAAGAGGATCCCTTCAACACCTATAAGAGGATCCTTGAGGTATTTCAGCCGGAGTATATCGGGATAACCTTTACCACTCCTCTTTTTCATGAAGCCGCTCTACTTGCGGGTATGGCTCACGAGCTCCTGGCAGAATCCATAACCATCGCTGGCGGGATACATGCCTCGACACTTCCGAAGGAATCACTGGAACAGGGTAACTTCGATCTTGTAGTACTTGGTGAAGGTGAAAGAACCCTCGCGGAGATATGCGCAGGTACGGATACGCAGAATATCAGAGGTATTGCCTTTGGAAGAGGTGATAATTTTACGGTAACACCTCCCCGGGAGCTCATCGCTGACCTGGACGACCTTCCACTGCCGGCATGGGAGCTTCACGATCTTTCGCGATACCACTCACCGCACATTGCCAGCAGGGACAATCCAGTCGGGTACATGGAAACAAACAGAGGCTGTAATCATCACTGTACTTTCTGCAGCCAGAGAATATTCGGACATAACATCAGATCAAAATCCTCCAGGAGGGTCGTTGATGAAATGTTCAGAATGCTGGAGCTGGGCTTCAACGATATTCACATTAAGGACGACAATTTCACCGCCGATATTGAACGGGCCAAGGATACCTGCAGATTGCTTATAGAGGAAAAATTCCCCGCTCCATGGGCTCTTCCTACTGGAGTTAATGTAGCGGATGTCGACAGTGAGTTCTTCCGGCTGGCAAGGGAGGCAGGCTGTTATCAGATTTCTTTCGGTATCGAGAGCGGCGCACCCGAAATACTCAGTGGTGTAAACAAGAAACAGTCCCTGGAGAAGATCAGGCAAGCTGTTGAAATGGCTCACGATGCCGGTCTTGAAACGATAGGCTTTTTCATGATGGGGCTGCCCGGAGACACAGAAGAGACCATGAAGCAGAGTATCCGTTTTGCGCAAAGCCTTCCCCTTACATACGCAAAGGCATCCATGACCCTGCCGTTCCCCTCTTCTGCGCTTTACAGGCAGATTAAGAAGGAAGGAAGGATCCTCTCGGAAGACTGGCGCATGTACAACTTCCACTCCACATCGGAGGTATGGAGGCATGAGAACCTGGACTGGAAAACCATCCAGCACTACTACTCGCTCTTTCATAGGAGATTCTACTTCAGACCTTCATATGTCTGGAAAAGGTTCTGGCGGGACATCCGAATGGGGCAGCTCGGGGATGATATTAAAGCCGTCCTGACAAACGACTGGTCAGGCTGATTAAATAGGGACGGAGGCTTTTTAAATTCAAATAGCGAATAAAACGTACAATTGCTTCTCAATACTGTTATTCATCTTGATTGTATCATGTGGAGGTTCAGTTGATGAACTCACACAGAAAGAAGGCTGGGAGACGGACCTGGAATGGATTGCCGATTCACTTCCGGGTCTTCATTACGACCTTTTCATGTACGAACCGCAAGATACTCTGCTGAACCGTCTTTCCAGGCTTGAACAGAATCTTGATAACCTGAGCGACACGGAAACGGTTATGGAGATGACAGGTGTACTTGCCTCCATGCGCTGCAGCCATACCGGTATTGCTTTCTGGAATTACGGTGACTGGTCAGCCTATCCCATTTCCGTAATGTGGCTGGATGAAGGCTTATATGTAACTGCTATAGATGCTGAATACTCAGAGCTTATAGGTTCAAGGCTCATTGAATACGGTGTGTCTCCAGCGATTGAGGCCGCTGCCGCAATGACCAGAATGTTTCCCGCAACCAACGATGTTGTTAGGAGAACCAGGGCAGAGAATTTCATGATGCTGGCTTACCCAATGGAGGCTCTCGGTTTCGGAGATGCCGATTCACTGGTCTCTTTCACCTTTCTTGAAGCAGCCGGGGATACCGTTATCGTTCAGTTAAAGGCTGTTGATCAGTCCAGTATCAATATGGAGACTTTTCATTATTGTGAATCGGTTATTCTACCGCTGTGGCTCGGTTCGGACGATTTCTACTGGTACAGCTACCTTCCCGAAAGAAAAATGCTATACTGCGCTTACAATTCATGCGCATTGATGGATGATTATCACATAGATGACTATGTGGAAAATCTAAGGGAGTATACTTGTTCCGAACAAGTCGACGCGGTAGTAGTTGATCTCAGAAGAAATTCCGGTGGCAATTCAATGGTAGCCGCGCCTCTGATAAGCTGGATTCGGGAGCTTTCTGAGAACAGCAGTATCCGCCTGTACTTGATAATAGGCAGGTGGACCTACTCGTCCGGCATACTCAACGCCATTGAGATAAGCGAGATTCCAGGAGTGATGGTTTACGGGGAGAATACCGGTGGAGCCCCCAACCACCTTGGTGAAGTAAGAACCGCGCAGCTGCCATGGTCAGGACTCACCGTAAGCTACCCTACGAAGTACTTCCAGAGAGTGGAAGGCGAAGGTTCAACGATGAGACCGGATGTGCGGATACCGCTTGACGCAGGAATGCTGTTTGAAGGTCAAAACCGTATACTGGATGCCATTAACGAATTATTAACCACTTATGAATAAAAAGCCTCCGTCCCTATTTAATTTCTGCTTTGGGACACGCTTCAGAGAGGTTTCCATAGTATGGTTTGATGAGGGTACCGGCTGCATTGTAAAAAGAATTTTCCTCAGCAGAGATAGCGCATCCGCATCGGCCCTTGCTTCGGCTGCATTTTCCGGAATCTCTCCAGGTTTGAGCGATCACATAAAGTGTCTTGCCGATGAAATCGGAATAATGCTTTCAGGAGGAATACCGGAGTTCGATATCCGAATCCTTGATTTCAGCGAATGCTCCGATTTCCAGCGCAGAGTGCTCCTGGAGGAGAGGAAAATCCCGAGGGGAGAGGTTCGCAGCTACAGCTGGCTTGCCTGCAGGATAGGGAAACCGGGTGCGGCAAGAGCTGTCGGCAAAGCATTGGCAACCAACCCGTTCCCCCTGATTATCCCATGCCATCGAGCTGTCATGTCAGGTGGCAGGATCGGCGGTTTCCAGGGAG
>CAZUYF010000232.1:0-3337 GCA_964624675.1 uncultured bacterium | reverse complement strand
GGAAGACTCAGTACAAAAAGCATTTGTGCAAAACAGACTAATTTCAAATCCATCTCCTCCATTACATTCTAATTACTATGAATATATTACATAACTGAGATAATCGTTCCCGGACATAGAGAGGGTTCATGGAAGGCGCAGACATTGAAAACTAAGAATTTCAGAGTAGTACCCAGAATACCACCGCAACTTGCCGCACTCAAGAAGATAGCATACAACACCTGGTGGACGTGGAATACGCAAGCCATTGAGTTATTCCGATGGATCGACTCCGACCTGTGGGAAAGTACCTATCACAACCCTGTACGCCTGCTTGGACATGTAAGTCAGGAAAGGCTTGAGGAACTTTCGGCAGATACGGTCTATCTTTCACATCTTGAAAAGACAGTCGAAAGGCTGGAGGATTATCTGGGAAGAAATACCTGGTTTGATGCTCTGAAGAAGAAGCAGGAAATATCGGAAGACAACTTCCTTGTAGCCACTTTTTCAGCTGAGTTCGGACTCCATGAGAGTATACCGATCTATTCCGGAGGCCTTGGTGTGCTGGCAGGAGATACAATTAAGAGCTGCAGTGAACTTGGCCTCACAGCTGTTGGTGTTTCACTGCTATACAGGAAGGGATACTTCAGCCAGTATCTGAACAGCGACGGCTGGCAACAGGAGAAGTATTTCATCAATGATTACTCCAATATGCCGGTTGAACCGGTTTATCGCGAAGACGGATCCCAGGTTTCAGTTCAGGTTCCATTGGCCTCTAGAATCGTAAAGGCAGCAGTATGGCGTGTGAAGGTAGGCAGAGCTGCCCTCTACCTTCTGGATACAGATCTTCCGGACAATACGGAAAGTGACAGGGATATAACCGGCCAGCTCTACGGCGGAGACCGGGAAATGAGGATCAAGCAGGAAATTATTCTGGGGATAGGAGGGCTCAAAGCCCTTGATGAAATGAACCTTACGCCCACCGTTCGGCA
Organism: uncultured bacterium; assembly: GCA_964624675.1. Lineage (GTDB taxonomy): Bacteria > Fermentibacterota > Fermentibacteria > Fermentibacterales > JCC-6 > Aegiribacteria. The sequence goes on along the minus strand of CAZUYF010000232.1, from coordinate 2,366 downwards.
TATCAACGAGGGGCATTCGGCTTTTCTTATCGTAGAACGCATAAGACAGCTGATGCAGGAAGGACTTTCCTTCCCGGAAGCGCGAGAAATCGTAGCCGCAGGCAACGTATTCACAACCCATACACCTGTGCCTGCAGGCAATGAGGAATTTTCAACGGATATGGTGGTCAAGTACCTTCATCCAATGATCGAGTCTATAGGTCTCACAGATGATGAGTTTCTTCGATTTGGGCATTACGATGACAATCCGAAATTCTCAATGACAGTTTTCGGCCTTCGTTTTTCAAAATACAGAAACGGTGTAAGCGAGCTTCACGGAAAGATCTCAAGGGAAATATGGAAGGACGTCTGGCCGGCCCTCCCATCCGCGGACACACCCATTACACATGTAACCAACGGAATACATCCCGAAACTTGGGTTTCGGATGAAATGGAAAAACTGCTCAGCAGGTATGTCGGTCCAAGATGGTCCAGTAACAAGACGGATGCTGCGGAGTGGCAGAAAGTTGATAAGATCCCCGATTCCGAGCTTTGGCCGGCTCATGTCAGGATGAGGGAGAGGCTTATCTCCTGGGCAAGGGACAGGTGGGAACAACAGATAAGAAGGATGGGACTGCTCAAACCGCACTTGGAAGATAAGCCGGTTCTTGATCCCGAGACAGCCACAATCGGTTTTGCAAGAAGATTCGCAACTTACAAAAGAGCCAGTCTCCTTCTCAGAGATGAAGAACGCCTTGCCGGAATTGTCAACGATCCGGAATGCCCTGTGCAGTTCATTTTTGCAGGCAAAGCGCATCCTCACGATTCATCCGGCAAGGAACTGATAAAGGAAATCATCCACCTGTGTATGAAAGAGGAATTCTACGGTAAAATCATATACCTTGAGGATTACGGCATGGATATGGCCAGGCATATGGTTCAAGGTGTCGATGTATGGCTGAACACTCCAAAAGTACCTATGGAAGCCTGCGGCACCAGCGGGATGAAAGCGTGTTTCAACGGAGCCCTTCACTGCAGTGTCCCCGATGGATGGTGGGCTGAAGCCTATAGACAGGGCGCGGGATGGTCCATCGGTTCCGGCGAGGAATACGATGATCCTGAGCTTCAGGACAGACTGGAGGCAAAAGCGCTCTACAACATCATCGAAAACCAGATAGTCCCAATTTTCTACGATCGTGACAAGAACGATATCCCGGTTAACTGGCTCAGAATAGTCAAGGAATCGATGAAAAACGTCTGTCCGGTTTTCAGCAGCAACAGGATGCTTGCCGAATACACATCGAGATTCTACATACCTGCATATAAAGGAACAGAGAAACTGTCGAAAAACAGTTATTCAGGAGCCAGAGAACTGGCTGCCTGGATGGAGAAGATCAGGGAGAACTGGCATTCCGTCAGGATAGAATCGGTTGAATCGGATATTAAGAACAGCACGTGTGAGGTAGGCGATCCTATCCCTGTTAAAGTTGTCCTCCGCGCGGGGGGGCTTGAACCTGATGATCTCCTCGTTGAAATCCAGCACGGCAGGATTGAGCATGATGGATGGCTGACGGAGAGAGAATCTATGCGCTTGAGTTTCGATCGTGAAGAGGAAGGATTACTGTTTTTCACAGGCTCATTCGAATGCAGCCATTCGGGAAATCAGGGGTTCACTGTGAGAATACTCCCATGTCACGTTGAGTTCGGGCGCATAATAGAGCCCGGGCTTGTCTGCTGGTGGGAGTAGAACCATCGAATGCTGGGACTTGACCTGCATGACAAAGTGAGATATTCTAATCGTTAGTAGTGTGTTATTTCTTAACTTTACCTGAGGGGGTAAAAATGAACAAAATCACCCGTCTTATGACAGTATGCGCAGCATTACTGCTCATCGTACCGGCAGCCAGCGCTGACTGGTCCGATAACTTCGATTCGTACGCTCTCGGCAGCGGATTGATCGGCCAGGGCGGCTGGGACGGCTGGGAAGGCAGCGCCGCAGCGGATGCCTTTGTAACGGATGCGCAATCTCTCAGTGCACCTCATGCCCTTGAGGCAATTCCTACAACGGATATCGTTCAGCAATTCGCAGAAACCAGCGGCAACTGGATCATGACAGGATACGTGTACATCCCAACCGGCTCAACAGGTGATCAGTTCTTCATCATGCTGAATACATACGATGCAGGCACCTCCACCTTTGACTGGTCAATCCAGCTTGAGTTCCATTCCGATCTCGGAACAGTGGTAGATTATTACACGTCCTTAACCACACCCATAATCAACGATCAGTGGGTGCAAGTCAGAGTAGAGATCAATCTCGATCTCAACCTCTACGACATGTACTACAATGACGTTTTCTTGTCTTCATTCGCATGGCAGACATCAGG
>CAZUYF010000231.1:0-3368 GCA_964624675.1 uncultured bacterium | reverse complement strand
AGGAGAAGCCCAAATGGTGAAATTTCTTCTGGCTGTTCTTACCATGTTCAGTATCAGTGCACTCGCACAGAACTACGGTTTCTCTATTCCCAGGTTTCACTGCACCGCAACCGTCAATCATGACAGAAGCCTTGAAATTGAATATGAGATCGAATTCACGTGCAGAGCAGGATGCCATGCCATTGATATCATCGATATCGGGTTTCCCACAGAGGATTATGACATTGGGAGTATTGAGGCATCTGTAGACGACGTCTCATCAAAAAGGATATATCGATCCACCTACATAGATAACGGAGTTGAAGTTCACCTAGGGAACAGCACGATTTACGGCGGCTCCAGTGCTGTCTTCCGGCTTATCGGAGTTAACCCGAACATGGTTTTCAGGGATACGGAAGACGACGGTTACGCTTCGGTAGAATTCTCTCCCACATGGTTTGATGAAGACTTCCTCACGGGAAGCTCTGAATTTACAATAGTTATGGTCTTTCCACCTGGAGCTCACCCCGACAGCGTAAGATTTCATGAAATCCCCTTTACGAGTTCATCGGTAGACAGTTCCGGGAGGGTTAGTTACATCTGGGAGACAAGAAGGAAAGTATCGGAGCCCTTCAATGTTGGGATTTCCTTTCCTTCGCACCTTGTTGCAGGGCCTCTGTCAAAGCGCCCGGCACCACCTCTGCTGAGTCCACAGGCTATTGGATTGCTTATTACAATAGGTATCGTATCACTTATTTCCGGACTTATCATCTGGGGTATTGCCGGAGCTGTCAGAAATGCAAGGAAACGACGTGTCAGCTACCTGCCTCCCACGATAGGCGTTGAGGGCTCCGGTATTCGAAGGGGACTGACGGCTCCATTTGCAGCCCTTCTTCTCGAAGAAAGGCTGAAAAAGGTTTTTGTTCTCATACTATTCGGACTTCTTCGGAAGGGAGCCTTGGAACTGACGGGTTCGGGAAGCAATGCCAGTGTGACGAAAGTTGGTGTCGGGGATGGATTGAGAAGTTATGAGAGGGCAATTTTCGACTTACTTCCCGGGCCGGAGAATCTGAAGAATCCTCCTCTGGAAGCGGTCAGAAAAGTCTTTCTTGACATGATAGATGATCTGAAAGAAAAAATGGATGGTTTTTCCATAGAGGAGACTGCAGAGTACTACAGAAGCATAATCAGCAACGCCTGGAAAATGGTCAATGACGCCGGATCACCTGATAAGGCAGCTTCAATACTGGCAGAACGCTTCGGGTGGCTTTTTGTAGACGAAAATTTCGACAACATGATTAAAGACCTTCCAGTGATTACATCCACAGCATATCCCTACTGGTTCGGGAATATTATGCTCCATTCGGATTCGTTCTCCGGAGGTGCGAACCTCACTGAAGTGTGCTCCTCCCTGGCAGGTATGCTCGAGGGTGCCGCAGGCAGTGCTGTTTCATCACTGTCGAAACTCTCTTCAATAGTAACATCGGTTACCAATCCTGTACCTGTGTCCAGGTCGTACAGCAGCAGTTCCGGAGGTTCTTCCTGCGCCTGCGCCTGTGCCTGTGCGGGGTGCGCCTGTGCCTGCGCCGGCGGGGGGAGGTAGAAATGCGTCACGCTGATAAGTCAGCAGGTAGAATTGCCCCTTCAGGTCTGCACCATTTCAGAAGCAGGGATGGGAGTCACAGATTTCACCTGAGAGTTGAGGAAGATGGCAGCGGCATTCTTACAGTAGATGCTTCCAGAATAATACATCTGAACAGAGTTGCCTGTGATTCCGCATGGATGATGCTTTCGGAAATTCCGGTGAGAAAGATCACCGAAAGAATTCGATCCAGGTACAATGTCGGCAGGAAACAGGCGGCCCGGGATCTGGCTGATTTCACTGCAGTATTCTCAAGTATACTAGAAAGCGGTGCGGGAGAACCGGTTATTTACACTCATCTCGAAGTGATGGACCCATTCGATCGATCCGTATCCGCACCATACAGGATAGACCTCGCCCTCACATACCGCTGCAACCTTGCCTGCTCGCACTGTTACAATGTAACGAGAGATAAAAGCGAACTTACAACCGAACAGTGGAAGAATGTGATTAAGAAAGCATGGGACATTGGAATCCCCCACGTAATATTTACCGGCGGTGAAGCGACACTTCGGGATGACCTCGTGGAACTAACAGGTTTCGCGGAATCACTTGGCCTTGTGACAGGGCTTCTCACGAACGGAGTTAAACTGGCTGAACACGGTTATGTAAACGAACTGAAAGATGCAGGTATCGATCACATACAGATAACACTTGAATCCAGTACACCAGAAATTCATAACCTCATGACTGGGATGCGGAGTTTTCCTGATACTGTTGCCGGGATATCCAACTGCCTGAGTGCAGGGATTCACACAATCACGAATACCACAATAACGAAGGCTAACGCTGATTCCATCACCGAAACCGTTTCGTTCCTCAACGAGCTTGGACTGAATACTTTCGCAGCAAATACCGTAATACACAGCGGCAGGGCATTGGAGAGTGACTTTTCTCTCCCGCTACCGAAACTGGAGAGTGTCTTGCTTGATATTTCCCGCATGGCTGCCGATCTTGATATGAGGCTGATATGGTACTCACCGACAAGGTATTGCAATTTGAATCCTCTTGAGTTCGACCTCGGTCCCAAAAGGTGCACAGCCGGGGAATACAACCTCTGCATCGAACCAGATGGAGAAGTTCTTCCTTGCCAGAGCTGGTACGAATCCGCTGGAAATATTCTTACGAAGGATTGGGATGATATCTGGAATGGAGAGTTACTGAGATCCATTCGCGGCAGAGAATGGGCATTGGCTGAGTGCGGTAACTGCATCCATTTCAGCATCTGCGGAGGAGGATGTCCACTTGATCGAAAAAACGGTGCCGCCTGCAGAGATTCGATGTAGAAGTAAAATTCTGGCAGGAATCTACGGAAGGCAGTTCATCGAACTGGCCCGGCTGAGAAGACATATCTGCTCTATTATCCCATTCAGAAGGTTCCGTACAGTGGTCGAGCCAGGATGTGGAACGGGACTTCTGGCAAAGGAAATTACGACTCTTACCGATGCTTCATATACTGGAATTGACATCAGTGACAGTATCCTTGCGATTGCCCGGAGGAATACTCCCGAGGGAGGCGGCCTTAAGTTCGTTCATGCCGATGCTCTGGAGTATCTTCCACCTGCGGACGCTATCTTCTCTTCGTTTTTTCTTACCGGCCTTACCGATCCTGTCACCTTTCTTCGCAGAGCTGCGAATGCTCTCCCTCAGGGTGGTTTCTATATCGTTTTCGGGGGATACAATTATTCAGCCATCAGGGAAGATCCTCCATCCGGTCTTGCCGGTAAGATCATTGAAAGCCTTCGAA
>CAZUYF010000230.1:1196-3390 GCA_964624675.1 uncultured bacterium | reverse complement strand
ACTATGACTTAGAATAATATCCCAGTGGTGAATGGAGTGTCAACAATGCAACTGTGGTATTGCCTCATCTGCACAGCGGAAGTAGATTTCAGCGTATAATTCACAGCATAGTATCGATATCAAACGATTTCTTTTTGCATATTCAGAAATGCTACTGGAGGCTCCTATGGTAACTGTCAGACCGTTCAATGGGCTTCGCCCCGCTCCGGAACTTGCCGAGAAAATCGCATCTCCTCCTTACGATGTCCTGGACTCGGAAGAAGCACGCACTGCCGTATTGGAAAATCCACTCAGTTTTCTCCGGGTTGTTAAACCTGAAGTCGACCTTGACCCGTCAGTCGATCTCTACGACCAAAAGGTATACGAACAGGGGGCATTCAATCTTCGCAAGCTCATGGAACGTGGTGAGATGATTCAGGACAAGAAACCGACATTCTATTTCTACCGTCAGATAATGGGCGATCATTCACAGGTTGGGCTTGTCGCGAATGTTTCGGCTGAGGATTACACCAACAATCTCATTAAGAAGCATGAATTCACCAGAAAAGCTAAAGAAGAAGACAGGATCCGCCATATAGAAACCCAGAATGCCCAGTGCGGTCCCGTGTTTCTTACTTACCCTGATGTTCCGGAGTTCGATGTCCTTCAGAAAACGATCTGCTCCCAAACAGTTCCGGAATACGATTTCGAATCGCCCGATGGTATCCGGCACACTCTCTGGCTTGTAACTGAGGATTACGAAATAGATGCCATTGAGAGGATGTTCAGGGATGTTCCTTCTCTCTATGTAGCAGATGGGCACCATAGAAGTGCAGCAGGTACAATAGTTGCCGAAAGAAGACGCGATTCCAACGCTAATCACACAGGTCATGAGGAATACAATTACTTCCTGGCGGTGATTTTTCCCAAGAGCCAGATGAAAATACTGGCCTACAACAGAGTGGTTGCCGATCTTAATGGCAATTCAGAAGATGAATTCATGCAGAAAATCCGCCGGAAGTTCAATGTTACCGAGAATGCCGTACCAGCTCCGGACTGCCGGTTGAAATATTCGATGTACCTTAATGGCAAGTGGTACGGCCTGGAACCGCTGGCTGGCAGCTTCCCGTCTTCCGATCCTGTTAAAAGCCTGGATGCGAGTATACTTCAGGAAAATCTCCTGAATCCTCTGCTCGGAATAGTTGACCCCAGAACCAGTGAGCGCATCAAGTTCGTAGGTGGGATCCGTGGTACCGGGGAGCTTGAAAGACTTGTTGATTCAGGCAAGCATAAGGTAGCATTCTCACTTTTCCCCACATCCATTGATCAGCTTATAGAGGTTGCCCAGAGCGGAAATGTCATGCCTCCTAAATCAACATGGTTCGAGCCGAAACTCCGAAGCGGAATGGTTGTACATCTATTGTGAAATGTACCATTACTCTATTCCTGACCTGTATCATCTTAATCTCCTGCGGAGAGACTGACCGGGCTTCGGGCGTCGTAACCTCTTTTTCAACAGCAATCTCCGATTCAAACTACCAGGAGGCCTGGACTCTTATAACCCCCGGGAGCCGGCAATGGTACGATTCCACGGTTTCGATACTTCACGAATTCGGCTGGATAGAATCTGAGGCGGCTGTGACCAGCCTTGCAGGCAGCATGACAGAAGAGGAGTTCCTCAGCCTGACGGGAGAGGATATCTTCGTAAGGATGGTCAGCATGTCTGAAGATGTGCATAATCTCAGTACGAGCATCAAGTCTGTCAATTATCCGGACAGCCTTGTGGGAGTTGTAGTTGTCAGAACGGATGGTGGCCTTCAGGAAGTCATCGTCAGAAAAATCGGTGGGGAATGGCTGATCGACCTGACCAGTCTGACACCTCCGGTTGAAGGAGGTTAAGCATTATGGCTGGAAAAGGTAGAGGTATCGTTATTTTTGCATTTCTTTTCGGAGGAGTTGGAATTCTCTTCCTGCTCTGGGGCCTTGGTGTTTCCGTAGGCAAATGGTGGCCGGTGTTCTTCACAGCGGTTGGAATTGCGTCCTTCGTCCGCGGCTTTCAGGAGATCGGCAATGTGGTTTTCGGCCTGCTTCTCATAGGCTGGAGCGCAGCCGGAATCGTTTGCCTTCATGCGGAAAAACTTGGTATTGATCACGGTCTGCCGTTTTTCATAGGCGCTTTTATCCTGTGGATCCCGATTTCGTGGGTTCTGGGCAG
>CAZUYF010000230.1:0-1096 GCA_964624675.1 uncultured bacterium | reverse complement strand
GGAAGGTCAGAAAATGAAAGCAGCATTGTATATTGTCAGCATGTCTTTACTGGTTTTTGCCGGTTTTTCTTATGCCTCAGAAATAACGTTGAATATTCCCTTCGATGATACGGAACTCACGATCACCAGTACGGGATCATTCATGAATGTAACCGTTCCCGGTTTGCCCTCAACAGACATAGTCGGTTCTCCTTCTCTTCCCGTGATGCCTGTCAGGATTGCCATGCCGACCGGATGCAGTGCTGTATCATTGCAGATAATTGATGCAGAATATAGAACCTGTCGCATCGGTCCGGAACTGATTTTTCCTTCCACTCTGCCTGTTCCAGTGTCACTGCCGGGATTGATAACACCTGTCGAGCCCGATCCCGCTGTTTATTCTTCCGACGAATTCTATCCAGATAGAATAGTGGAATTGACCGGGTCATCGGCATTATGGGGAATACCTGTAGCGTATGCTACCGTATATCCTCTGCGATGGAATCCAGCAAGCAGAGAGCTGCAGGTTCTTTCAAATCTGCAGGTTACCGTTCAGTACGAAAGTGACAACTCTGTAATGCTGGTTAAAAACAGACTCTTATCAAGCGAGCTGCGCTCACAGGAAATGGTTAGAAATCTTGTCGTGAATCCGGAGGGAGTTTCTCCTTCAGGAGCTTCGATTGTTGACGAAAAAGATCTGCTTTACGGTCAATATGCTATCATCACAATCCCTGATTATGAAAGCATAATGCAGGAGCTGGCTGATTGGAAAACAGCAAAGGGCGTTCCCACCAATGTGTATACAACAGACTGGATTCAGAGTCAGTACACTTTTTTCGATCTGCCACAGGATATCCGGGCATTTCTTACCGATTGCCGCGATGAAGGTGTTGATTACGTACTTATAGCCGGTGATGACAATATAGTCATAGCCAGAAGAGCAGAGCTGCAAGCAGGAGGCTATGAGGAATACGCACCCTGTGATCTGTATTTTGCAGATATCAACGATTCCTATCCGGGACAAGATCTCTGGGACAGCAGCGGAAATCACGTATGGGGGGAGTCTTCAGACGATGTGGACTATCATCCGGATCTCTGGGTAGGCCGCGCTACCGTT
>CAZUYF010000229.1:0-3391 GCA_964624675.1 uncultured bacterium | reverse complement strand
ATTCAGCTATGTAGCAGCCAGGACCCAGAGCGCATTCGAGTACACCGCTGGACGCAATGACGGTGATCCTCTTCCTCTGCGACAATTCAGGAAGTCGGAACTACCTGGAGTGCATGAACTTGTGAAAAACGCTGAAGCGGAGGCTTCGTCTCATGAGTAGTATTCTCATCGACACAGGTGCTTCAAGAGGAGTAACCGAACTTCTGAGATTTCTTCTCGAGAGTGGGAAGATTGACGCCGCCCTGACAATGAGGAAAATTCCTGAGAACAATTCCTACGATCTCGGATTGATAACGGACGTGTCTGGTCTTGATGAGATTGTCCCTCTGATACCTGTCATGACAGTCAACGCCGGGCAGGTGCTTTCTTCCGTTTCAGCTTCCAGGAAAATGATTGCCGTTGTCCTGAAGCCGTGCGAACTCAGGGCTTTTGTGGAACTGGTGAAACGGGAGCAGGGATCGCTGAAGAACCTCCTGGTGATCTCCTATACCTGCGGAGGTGTTTTTCCTCTTGATACGGTGGTAGCAGGGCGGATCGAAGAACTGCTGCCCAAGTATAAAAAAACCATTCTGAATGGGGAAATACCCGTCAATACAAGAGATACATGCAGAGCATGCGAGCATTTCGTTCCGATGAATGCGGACATCACGGTGTCTGTGATTGGTGAAGATGAGCCCGGAAAAAGATGCATGATGTATCTGAATACAGATAAAGCCGAGAAATTTACCGAGGGATTTGAGTGTGAGCGAAGCGAACAGAAATTTGATCCATCCGTGCTCGGGAAAACATTACAAGCCCGTCTGGCTGAAAAAGAAAAGCTTTTTGCATCAATAACGAAAGATGGCCCGGGTCTGGAGCGGTTGCTGGACACGTTCGGAAAATGTGTCGGATGCCACGGATGCAGCAGTGTATGTCCCATTTGCTACTGTCTTCTCTGTGATTTTGAGTCAGCTAATTTCGATTACAATCTGCCTTATTTTGAAGAGCACCTTTCGCGAAGATCTGCATTACGTCTGCCGCCTGATACTATCTTATTCCATCTTGGAAGACTTACGCATATGAGTTTTTCCTGCGTTGGCTGCGGAATGTGTTCTGACGTATGCCCTGTAGATATCCCGGTCGCTGCCGTATTCAAGAAAACAGGAGAAAAGACAGCTGCTCTTTTCGAGTACCTGCCTGGAAGAGATGTTGAAGAATCGATACCGGTAATGGTTTACAAGGAGGAGGAATTTCCAGATCTTGGATAGTCTTATCTGCGGATAGAGCTATCCTGCTGTTTTGGAGTTTAGAATGAAAAAAGATTTCACACCAAGGATCACAAGCTTCCTGTGCAAGTGGTGTACTTATACGGGGGCTGATCTAGCTGGTACTGCCAGATTGCAGTATCCTGTTTCTATTATTCCCATTCAAGTGATGTGTTCAAGCAGGGTTGATCCTGTCTTTCTGATAAAAGCCTTCCTGAGTGGTTCCGATGGCGTCCTGATCGGGGGCTGCCACCCGGGGGACTGTCATTATGAAACCGGGAATTACCATGCCAGAAGAAGATTCGCGATTGTAAATAGTGTATTTGAATCCCTCGGGCTTGAATCACAGCGGCTTAAACTATCCTGGATATCCGCCTCTGAGGGACCGAAATTCGCCCGGGTTGCGAATGAATACACAGAGGAGATAACGGCACTTGGAGAGAATCCTGCAAGAAAGAGCATATTTCTGTGAAAGATAGAAAGAATTCCGTTCTTGTCCTGGGCGCGGGGATCGCCGGAATACAGGCATCTCTGGACCTTGCTGAGATGGGCGTTGAGGTTCACCTGGTTGAAGATACACCAACCATAGGCGGCAGAATGCCGCAGCTGGACAAAACATTCCCGACTAACGACTGCTCGATGTGCATTCTTGCGCCTAAGATGAGTGAATGTGTAAGACATCCACTTATAACTTTGCATATCATGTCGAATTTAAAAGGCATTTCCGGCACTCCGGGTAATTTTGTCTGCAGGGTCATTGAACGGGCTAAATACGTTGATCCGGTTAAATGTGTCTCCTGTGGTATCTGCGAGGAAAAATGCCCGGTTAAGATAGAAGATGAGTTCGATATGGGACTACGGAAAACAAAAGCCATTTCGCGATACTTCCTTCAGAGCATTCCATCGGAGTACACAATAAGCAAGGATCACTGCCTTTTCCTTACAAAGGGTGTGTGCAGGCTTTGCGAGAAGGCCTGCCCTACCGGCGCGATCAATTATGAAGATTCGGACAAAGAGATCGAGCTAAGCGTTGGGGCTGTTATTCTTGCCACAGGTATCGATCCGTTCGATCCTATTGGTTTCGGACAATTCGGATATCATCGCTACAGCAATGTAGTAACCTCCCTGGAGTTCGAGCGTATGCTGTCCGCCTCCGGGCCTTTTGGAGGTCATATTGAAAGAGCTTCCGATAGCAAACCTCCAAAGAAACTGGCTTTCATCCAGTGCGTGGGTTCTCGGGACGAGAGTATCGACCGGAACTACTGCTCGTCAGCCTGCTGCATGTTTGCCATAAAACAGTCGATCATCGCGAAGGAGCACAGCAAAGAACTTGAGGCCTCGATCTTCTATATGGATATCAGGGCTTTCGGTAAGGATTTCGACAAGTATTACGATAAAGCGGAAAACCAGTACGGCGTTAAATTCAAGAGATCCAAGATCGCCGATATTATGGAATTGCCTGATGGCAACCTGGATTTGAAATACACCTACGAGAACGGTGACATACAGCATGAGGTTTTCGATATGGTCGTTCTCTCTATCGGGCTTCAGCCCCGCCTTGGAAGCCGCGAACTGTCGGAAGATCTTGATATCAGGCTTAACAGATTCGGCTTCTGCCAGTCGGGTACATTCGATCCGCTGAAAACTTCCAGGGAAGGTGTATTCGTTTGTGGAGCGATGAACAGTCCGAAGGATATACCTGAATCGGTAGTTTCAGCATCCGGTGCTGTCGCGAATGCTGCCGCATTACTGCAACTTGAAAGATATGATGTCTCAGTCGGTGTAGGTTCGAAGGAAGAAAAGAATGTCCTCGGAGAGCGCCCTAGGGTAGGAGTGTTTGTGTGCCATTGCGGTATAAATATCGCTGGAGTGGTGGATGTGAAGAGTGTTGCTGCATTCGCGGAGGGCCTGCAGAACGTTGAGCATGCAGAAGATGTAATGTACGCATGTTCTACCGACTGTCTTGAAACTATTAAGCAGCGTATAAAGGAACACGATCTGAACAGGGTGGTCGTAGCAGCCTGTACACCCAGAACCCATGAACCTCTTTTCCGGGACACTATCAGCGAGGCAGGGCTGAACCCTTACCTCTTCGAAATGGCGAATATCCGTGACCAGTGTTCATGGGCTCATATGAACGAACCGGA
>CAZUYF010000228.1:0-3396 GCA_964624675.1 uncultured bacterium | reverse complement strand
GTCTTGAAGTGTTTCCATTCCTCACTGAAATGATCGCTGGTGGCTATCAGCTTCTCAGCTTCTCTGATGCTTTCCTTGAAGTAATCTGAGGCTGTCATGTTATCAATATCATGCTCGAGAGATTGGATGATCTGCCTGAATTCACCGCTGTCCAGCCAGATTCCACCGCATTCGCTGCAGTAATCTATCAGGACTCCCGTATCAGCGTAACCTACCGAGGCCATCTTCTCTCCACAGGAAGGGCATTGTACGGATTCCCTTTTTACATGGAAACCATCGGTTTCTTTCCAGAGATCGATCTCCATCCAGGCAAGGTCACTGTCCGCCTGATTCCTTGCCTGCCTCAGCTCATTTCTATCGAACCAGCTTCCCATGCAGGAGGGGCATCTATCGATCCTCACTCCGAGAAGCTCCGATGCCCGTAAATCAGAATTGCATTTTGGACAGTGCATTATTCCCTCTCCTCTTCCCGCCAGTTAATCGAGATCAATCCCAGTCTGATGGCGTTATCCATAACTACCTGAGCCTGCTTCGCTACTGGAGGGTCAATCATTTTTGAACCAAGAGCAACTGCTCCCAGTCCCTCGGACGCAGCCTTTTCCATAGCCATAACTATCCGTCTGGCTTTGTCCAGCGCTGCACTGCCTGGCAGAAAGCCCTCGTTTATGATGGGTACCTGTCCGGGGTGAATACATCCCTTTCCTATAAAACCCAGCACTTTTGCCCGGCGTACCGATTCCCTGAGCCCATCTTCGTTCTTCACATCCGCATATACAGTATCAATGGGCTGGAGCCCGGCTGCCCTTGCCGCCAGAACTATCAGGCTTCTTGAGGTAAAGCTCTCCGTACCATCTGCAGTAGGTGTAACCCCTAACTCGGCAGAAAGGTCCTGAAGCCCGAGAGTAAGGGCTGCCGACTCGTCAGGAACAGACCTTGCGATATCAAGCGCGTTGAACACGCCCAGAGGGCTTTCAATGATGGGCATGAGCCATACTCCCGCTTCCCGGCCGCAAAGCTCCGAGATTTTCTCCACCATATCCCTTACTATTGAAACCTGGTCGGGAATTTCCACCTTTGGAATAAGAATATGCTGAACAGGCTGTGGTACTATCCACTCGAGATCATCGATAGCGTACTCACCCTGGTTAATACGGACCATTACTTCCATGCCGTGGAAATCAAGATTCGCAAGTGCATGAGCAACCATAATTCTTGCTTCAAATTTTCTGTTTGGAGACACGCTGTCCTCAAGGTCCAGAATGACACCATCAGCTTCTGCAGACATAGCTTTTTCCATGAATCTCGGACGGTTACCGGGAACGTAAAGTCTGGATCTCCTTGGAATATTCTTTCCTGAAGGCTCTACATTCCGGGCTGGAGGAAGAAGAGGAAAATTGTTTCCAAGCACCATTCTGGCAGCAGCCTCAAACCTTGCAGCTGCAACGAATGGAGCAGCTCCGCAATCCTCAATCTCTACCGTACCGCTGGAAATGCCCATCCGCGCTGCAGTATCCCTGACAGCTTTCTCAAGAATCTCTTTTGACTCTTCAGAATTTACTGCCACGCGAAGTTCCGTATCCGTACTCTCGAATGAAACCAGGCAGTCGGATTTTACTTTAGGTCCTGAATAACCGCATGATGCTTTCTCCGGCATATTCACTCCTTACGTGTTGAATATCAGATTACGCAACATAACAAATCTAATGAGGAATCTCACAGGTTGAACAATCGGAAGGAGCACAGGCCAGAGGATTCATCATAAGGAAAACAAATCCTGAATCGGGGTGACATCTGAAACTGTACCTTTCCAGGAAAGACTGAATCCCGATTATCCTGTCATCGCAGTACGGCTGATACTCAACGGCAAAGGTTCTCATTTGCATATCAACCATATACTCGATGAAGGTTTCCTGCCATTCAACAGTTTCGATGCCGGATCTGTCGTCGACCCAGGGAGGGACTATTACAGGTGAAAGACCGGGAATTGGTGCCACCGCTTCGCGCCAGTCTTCCGCAGTCGTGCTGACCAGCCTGACTGGAGGCAGTACCGTCCCAGACATATCTTCCGCAAGCTGGCTCCCAAAATCATCATCATCGTTACTGAAGGAAATAATGTAAAGTGTATCCGCGTCCTCTACGGAGAAGATTGCACTACTGTCAGCGTCCGATAATCTCGACGTTTCTACAGCATTATGATCGTACTGGCTTCTAAGGGATGGCTGTGTTATCCATGTTACAAGACCTCGAATGCCAACGGCTCCAAAATAGATAGCTACAACTACAGCTATCATCCTTGCTGCCTTTGTTATCCAGTCCTTCATGGTTAGAAGACCGAAGAGGGCAAAGGGAAGCATGTAAACAGTGGTTCCCGCAAAGAAGCCAATGAAAAGCATCATCCCATTGACAGGTCCGCTGGTTTCGAAGGCCCCTGTCACTGCTATCAGGAAGGCGGGACATACCGAAAAGCCGGTAAGAAAACCGAGCAGAAAAGGATTACTTGTAATCTTCAGGAATTTACCCGCATTGCACCCGGAACACTTTTTGCGAACCCGCACGACTGACATAAGCATATATGTGGAGAACAGTATGTATCCAATAAAAGTAAGGGGAGCCCGCACCGACACCGGGATAGATCCTCCAAGCATTCCCATCAGAGCACCGAAGATGGCGTAGGCTATGAACCTGCCACCATTAAGCTTGAGTATGACCCACAGGGATTGAAGACCTGTTCGTTTCTCTCCCATCAGATAAGAAACGTATATGGGACCGCAAGTCGCAAGACATGCTGTTCCTGTGGCAATCCCCAGAGTCAGCCCGGCACCGAATCCTTCAAACAAAGAGTAATCCCTTCAGTGTATCAGCAGAGACTGCTTACAATGATCCCGGATAGAACTCTAGTCCCGCTCTAACACGCCACCAGTTCTGGTTAGTCACCAGATTGGTTCTCTCCTGCTCTACCATACCCCATACACGGGCGGCGGTTCCGAACTGGTACTCAAGCCCCGGACCGAACACATACCTCTGCCTGTCAGGGCCTGCACCGGCAACAGATGTCGGTGTCACTCGAGCCTGTGCCTCTAACAGAATGGAAAGCCCCTTGTAGAGGTTAACCCTTGAGAATATACCCGCCCGTTCAGTTCTTATTGATGATCTGGAAAGTTTACCATATAGCGCAACTGATGAAGTAATATCCCGCGATCTCATGAATCGGTAGACTATCCTTGACTCAAGTGAAGTACATGCTGATCTGGTAACTCCTTCATCGAAATCCACAGCAGATTCAAAGATAGCGTTGACAGACATCGATGGAATAACCATTTGAACCAGCCTGACTCTTGACGTCAGTCTGTCGGCAATATCGTGATCGTTGAAATCCGAACCATCATAGGTTGAATA
>CAZUYF010000227.1:2184-3403 GCA_964624675.1 uncultured bacterium | reverse complement strand
TGTTCAGCTGGCAGTACCTTCCGGGGAGCATGTTCTACTTTCTTGTGGAAAACCAGTTCGAGGAGAGGGAAGAGGGCGGTTTTGGAACACCTGATATCGGCTGTTACGCGAAGCTTACGTGGTACCTTCCCATTTAGTGGGAAAACCGAAAGGAAGTAAAGTGAAAAACTTCTTCACCGCATTCAGCGCAGTTTTGTTCCTATTACTTGCATCGTGCGGTTCTGACGGTCAGGAGACGACTGATCTTCAGCAGCAGGCTGAATTACCCCAGACGAACCTGGTTCTGCTGGACTCCATTGGGGTGGAGCTGGGTGATTCCTGCTATGTCTTCGGCTCGATCGAGGGTCTGGGGTACACTCCCGATGGCAATATAGCCGTACTTGACCGCATCAGCGCGGACATAAGGCTTTTCACTCCTGATGGCGAGTATGTGAACAGGGCCGGGGGCAGAGGAAGCGGACCTGGTGAAATGCACAATCCACTCTGCCTGTTCCTTTTTCCGGACGGCAGGATGGGTGCTCTGGATCCATGGCGCTCGGGACTGCAGATATACTCTCGAGATGGAGAATATCAGGGCATAGGCATGGAAATATCCAATAATGTCCATGTATACCCTGAAATGGTCAGCGACAGCAGTTTCGTTTCCTTGAAAACCGAGTTTGTCGTTGAGGACGGGGCTGCTCCTCAGATAGCGATATTTGTGGCTCTGTTCGAGATGTCTGCTGAACCGGAGATAACGTACTGGAGAGAAGAAATGGAAGCAGACTTATCGACTGTGGCGGATCTCGCCCAGAAGTACCTTATTGCAATTTCCATTGCTGTAGATACTTTGAACAATATCGTTTACCTGACTCCATACTCGGGAACAGATTACGTGATAGAAAGATATTCTCTTGATGGTGAACGCCTTGCCGATCTGGAGCTGGAGATCGAGACGGTTCCCCTGACAGAGGAAGAGATTCATATAGCGGAGGAATTCGTTCGTCAGAGGCTGTCGAACCTTGAGGGTGGGGAGCCGCAGTACAACGTTCATGTTACAGATCCTATTACACACAGGCTGCCCGTGATTGACCTGGAAATAGATTCCTGTGGCAACCTGTGGGCAAGACGGGGGACGGAGGATGAGCCCTTTTTCGATATCTGGTCTGCAGAAGGTGAACTTATCGGAAGTGCAGTGATGACTGGAGTTGGTTCTGAGAGTCGTTCATGGGAATTTGAG